>CANRPF010000038.1 GCA_947632375.1 uncultured Bacilli bacterium | reverse complement strand
TTACTTTGTTTTTCTACTCCCGATAGCTTTTCACTTTGTTGTTGTTGTTCCTCTGCTATTAAAGTTATTTCTGATGTTGCTTTATTTACTAATATTTCAGTATGAGTTAATCTGTTACTTAATTGTGGTATAAAAGCATATTTTGTTTCTGCCTCTGTATCTGCAATAGCACTTATTGAGCCTTTTAGACTACCACTATATGTTATTTCATTTGTAAAAATATATGTATTTATTTCTTGCGTTATTACATCTTCTGTTTGACTATCTTTTGTTTCATATTCTATGTTTATAGCATCTCCAACATCGTGATATGGTAAACCAATATATGTAGTTTCATAATCTACATAATTAAAGCCTTTTGCTACATTCCATATTTCTTTTATAGCCTCTTCTCTTTTCTCTTGTGTATATGTAAATGGGTTATCTTTTATTACTAATTCATGTAATCCGTCTTTTTGTATGCTATCTTTATCTTCTTCTACTACATTTTCTCCTTCAATTTGCGACATTCTTAGTACTACTCTGTTTACTGGTCCATATTTATTATTTATTTTTATGTCAGTATAATATACTTTTTTATCAATTTTTTCTACTTCTTTTGTAGCATTATAAGTAGTTGGAAAATATAAATATAATTTATTATCTCTACCTATATGTGCATAACTACAAGCCATTTGTGCAATTGCTTTTAATACATCTCTACACGTTTCTCCTGATACAAATTGATTATCTTCTACTACAAAATTCATATTTGGAAAATCTGTTGTTCCTAATTCTACCTTAGATTGCTCACAAATTGATTTTAAGACATCTTTTAGTGTGCAAGGGTATTCTAGTTCATCTTTGTATATTTCGTTGAATTTTACCATATAATCGAAAGCTTCAAATGTTGTATTTTCTGTTAAAGTTTCATTCTCTGGTTTTTGTATTATAAAGTTACCGTATGGAGTGTATTTTGTAACTTGTACTCCATTTTCTATCATATCTACTCCAACAAATGCACTACATTCCCTATTCTCTAAGTCAATGTTACTTGGCTTGAATAAATTTAATGTTAATTGTTTCGCTATTACACTTCCTATTATTCCTTCTTCTGGCGTGTATATGTCATCTAATATTGTGAAACTTTTTAAATCATATTCATCTAATTTTATCTCTTTTTCACTAGAAAGAAGAGGAATAATATTGATGTATCCTCTTTTAACACTTCCACTCTCTTTGTAAGCATCTTTTTCTTCTTGTGTTACTTTATTATACATGTATTATTCCTCCCTTATTAATATCCTATTAAATGTACTACCCATCTATCTATATAGTGTATTTTTCCTTGTGTATTTATTTCCTCTATAACTATGTCGTTATGATACATATTCCAAGTTTTATAACTATCACTTGTATAATCATAATATTCAACACTTAGATTATTGTGGTCCATTACACTCATATATGTTCTAAATTGTTCAAAAGTCATAGGTGGAAATTCTAATTCTATTTTGGGTGGACTGTGTGGTAATATGTTTCTATGTAATTCTCCACTAGCAACTCTTTCACTATCCATATCTTGTATTATTTTTGGGTATAATTTATATTTACTTGGCATAGGATTTGTAAATTTATTGCCATTTATTTTTATATAATAACCATTAAAAGCCATATTTTGCCTCCTATACTCTTACAGTATTAGTACCAAGTCTATTATTTTCAAATTTTAAGCCATTACTAAAGCTTTTATAAACTTGTTTATTGCCTATGTATATGTTTTGTGGTCTTTGTGTTTGTTCTGACTGTGCTGTTATTACTGCATTATATACACCTTGTGAAATACCTTGAACAATTTGATCGTTGTTTGCTACTGTTGTTCTATTTCCTATCTGTCCTACAAGTTCTGGTCCTTTTTCTCTTGCCATAAAGATTTGTCCTGTTTCTGGGAAACCACCTTTTTCAAATCTTGGTAATGATAATGGTGCTACATACCCTATGCTTACTCCAGGTATTTTATTTATTATGCCTACTACATTATTAAGTCCACTTATAAAGAAATTAATTACTGTTTCAATGCCACTTAATACTCCATTTATTGCGCCTTTCATTATTCCACTAACTGTACTTCCTATTGTTTCCCAAGCTTTTGTAAAGAAATTAGATACTGGTTGAACAACATGGTCATTTACCCAATTGGCTATTCTACCAAATACATCTGTAATTTTATTCCATATATTTGTCACAACATTCGATACCGCTGTGAATATTTTTCCAAAGAAATCAGATACTGGTTGGATGACATGGTCATTTACCCAATTTGCTATCTTGCCAAATACATCAACTATTGTATTCCATATAGAACTTACAATTGATGAAATTGAATTCCATAAGTCTTTAAAAAATTTTATTGTTGGTTGAATTACATGGTCATTTACCCAATTTGCTATAACTCCAAATATAGCAGTTATAATTTCCCAAATAGTAGAGAAAATTTCTTTTATCTTATCAATCAAAGGTTTAAAAATTGATATAATTGGTTGAATTACATTTTCATCAAACCAATTTGAAACAGTTTCCCATATTTCTACAATTTTATTCCATATATTTTGAAATACATCTACAACTGGTTGAAATAGACTTGCAAAAAAGTCTCCTATTGGTTGAATTACATGGTCATAAAACCATTGACCTACTAAGCTAAAAATTTTTTCTGTTTCATCAATTACTGATTGCCAACTGCCTAATATTCCTTGTCCTAATGTCTGTAAATCTGGCAATATATTATCGAACATTGTTGAAAAATTTTCTTTACTTGTTTCAATTTGTTGTTTAAATGTTTGCCAAGCACCAGAAAAATCTCCATTTAATAATTGTGTTAATATTGTAAGACCAGTTGTTATATCATCTATTATTTGTTTTAACCCTAATTTTATTAATTCGTATGCTATATCTAATACTGCTTCTCCGGCCTGTTTTAACATTGTTCCATAATTGAGAAAGTATAGGTGCTAAATTATCAATAATTGGTTGTAATTTTTCTCCAATAGTTTTACATAGTTCTTTAAAAGAAGTTATTAAATTATCAACACTTTTTTTGAAATTTTCATCATTTTTATAAGCATGTATGAATGTAGCTACAACAGCTGCTATTGCTGCAATAATCAATGCTAATGCTCCACCGGTTACACCTAATGCTGATGCTAAACTACTAAAGCCTTGCCCAAGTTTACCTAATATTCCTACACTACCAGTAGCTTCACTTCCAGTAAATAGTCCAAAAAAACTTTTACCTAAATCTTTTAATATAGTAAATCCAGATTTAATAGTAGTTATTCCGCTAATTAATTTTGTAAAACCTTTAAACGCTCCTATTACACCTAGTGTTACTAAAAATAATTTAGCTTTCCAGTCCATATCAGACCAGGACCAAGATAATTTTCCAAATCCATCTTCTGATAATCCAAAGAATTTCATTATCTTGTCAGTTAAATCGTCTATTCCTTTTGAAAAGCCATCTAGCATATCATATTCTGGTAGTTCTAATTCAAAACCAGCACCTCCAACAGCACCAGTTCCACCACCACCAGAACTTGGCGTTGGACTTGTTAGATTATTTAATTCATCAAAGCCTGCTAATTGTCTTTTTAATTTTTTAACACTATCTGCAGCACCTCCAGCAGCATCTTCTACGCCACCTAGTGCATCAGTTCCAATACTAACACTATCCCAATTTAAGTCTGGCAATTTAAAGCCAAATAGACTTGCTATTGCTTTTGCCACTTTTGTTAATACTTTTACAACTGCTATTGCTACTGGTATTATTTGCATTAATAATGGTATAACTATATTACCTATTTCTCTACCAAGTATTTCAAATTGCGATTTTAATACACGCATCGAATTCGCAGCCGATAAAATTGTCCTTGACATATCGCCTTGTACTTGCTGATTTTGAGTAAGTAATGCAATGTATCTTAATTGTGCTTTTTCAGCTTGTGTCATTGTTGTTATATTTTCTTGGATGCCATAATCTAATGCTATTTGTTTTAATGTAGCTTGGTCTAGTGCAAATCCGAGCCTACGTACTGGCTCTAGTTCCAATATATTCCACATAGTTCGTTACACTATATGCGTTCTCTTATGAACTGCTGTATATTTCTATACAGATTAGACTATATCTTACACCGTTCTGGTGTCCTACCATTTCGACTTCACTTGAAGCCTACGATACTCACTTCCACTTTTGTGTGTTTTCTCTAGTCGTTGAACGTTTTATTGACATTTTCTTTATATTTCCAAATAAATTTATTATATTGTTTAAATTCTCCTCTGCAACATTGAGAAATATGTCCTTGCGACATACCAGTTTGTCTGTGAGCTTCCTTTGCAGATGGATATTCTTTTATAAAATTCATTTGCATATCATATTGCAATACTGGCTTAGATTTTATGTTATTAGTTAATTTTATTCCTAATACATTTATTCTATGTCTTATATTTTCACTTCTAGTACTCCATTCAAGATTTTCTACTCTATTATCGTTTTTTATTCCATTAATGTGATTTACTTGTGGTTTATTTTCTGTATTTGGTATAAACGTTTCTGCTACAAGTCTATGCATTCTCGCATGAAAGTTTTTACCATTTTCACTTAATGTTACTAATACATAACCATCTTTATCATTAGAAGTTTTTAAAATATAAGGTAATTTATCTTTATATTTCCCAATATTTCCTTTATTTGTATGTTTTGTTCTTCTAACACGACCTTGATTAGATACCTCTAATCCATAATAACCTTTAATAGGTTTCCAAATTTCTTCTTTCATTTTCATCACCTATTTAGATTATATCATATCAAAGAACCCGTGTCAATATTTCGCTGCTGATTTCCTACGCCATTACACGTTTAGGTGTCCCAGCAATTAAGTAGGTTATTATATGTAATCCCTTACATATAAGGCAAATTATTTTACCTGCAAATGCACTTTGTACCTTTTGAGCCGCTTCGTCTATTTTTAAATTATAAAATGAAGATATATCATAAGTAAGTTGAGTTAAATTCTTAGACATTTTTTCTGCCGCTTGACTTGATAAACCAAATCCTGTAGCCATCATATTAAATACACCCATATATCTCATCATAGGTGCTGGATCTAATCCAAGTGTTTCAGATACTGTATCTATCCATTCTTTTGCTCTTTCGGTGCTTTCTCCCATAGCAACATTAAATAAGTTTAAATCTTCTACATATTCATTACTTTTAGCTATGAAACCACCAAAAGCAGTACCAATTTGTCTACTAAAAGCAAGTATTGCACCAAAGTTTAATAGTTTAGATACACTAGAAAGACCTGTCATACTACTTTGTGCCTTTGATGTATAATTACTTACTTTATTTAATTTGCTTGGCATATTAGACAATACATTACCAACTTTTGATAAATTATTTGAAAGTGGAACTAAAGCTGTTGATAATTTATTTATTTTATTTGTAAATTCTTCAATTGCTTTATCGTCTAATGTTTTACTTATGTCAGGTATCTTTTTTAATTGATTAAAAAGATTTCCCAAATTAGATTTTCCTAGTTCAGTTATAGGCTTTACTGAATTTTTTAAACTTTCTATACTTTTTGCAAAATTACCAAAGTCAAGGTCTCTTAATTGAGAAGATATATTACCAACATTACTCAATGAGGTAAAAATATTAGTCAAATTTTTTGTTGTACCACTTGTTGCGTCTTTTAAATTAGACAATGCAGTAGCTAAATTTTCTATGCCTGTACTAGCTTGGCTTGCTGAATAATCTATATCAATGATTAAATCATCTATTTTATTTTCAGCCATATTTAGCCTCCTTTATTGTTTTGTTTATTTTTAAATTGTCTTGCCCACTCTCTAAAACACATTTCAGCTTTATATCTTTCTTGCTGATTTTGTTCTTCTGTGTATTGCTCTGTTTCCTTTTTAAATAAAGGATATGGCTCTTTTGAATATGGTCTAGGTTTAGTACCTTTTTTAGCAAAAGCGTGTAATATTGGAGATACATCACATAATGCCTCGAATATATACACGCCTTGTAACCATAATTCTTCATTTTTTTGTTCTCTTTTTATTTTATAACTTTGTAAGTATGCGTTAGCTATCCAACAATTATCATACCAAAATTGTTCGTAACTCATACCTATTGCCATAAAATAAGGACATAATCTATCAAATTCTTCACTATAGGAAAATAATTTATTGTTGGGCTTTTTTAAATTATCTTCCAAGATGCGTTTTTTGTAGCATCTTCACTTTCTTCACTTGACATTAAAGAAGTATAAGTTTCTGTTATCATTTCTCCTAATGTTTTAATCAATTCTTGTTTGTCTGATATATGTTCAAATATATCGTTAATTATATCTTCTTTTAAAAATCTGTGATTTTTTATAAATGCTCCTTTAAATAATAAAGGTAACATTGCTGCTGGTTTATCTACCATTTGATTAGCAGAAAATCCCATATTTTCTAAATCTCCTACTGTTTTTCTATCATATTCTAATGTGTATTCCTTATCCTTATATGTTATTTGTATTTGTTTATTTTTTTTCATATCTTTTTCTTTCCTTTCATATTAAAATATTTTTTATTCTCCAGTTGGTTTTTCTCCCCAAGTTGGTGCAGATGTTGGTGTAATATATGCAGTAGTTTCTAATACTGCATCAACAGCAGCTGCTGGAACACCAAGAGCTGTTGGCTCTCCTTGAAAGAAACAACCTTCTGTAATTCCTGGTATATCTATCATATACCAAGTATTCATGCCTTGTTCTTTTGCTGCTTCATAAGCAGTAACCATTGCTTCCCACTCTGTTTTAAAATCTTGTGTTAGATTAGCAGTAAATCCTAAAGCTCCACCTAAATCTTTTAGACCAGGTATATATGTTCTATATTCAGTTTCTGCTAATGTAGTAGTTTCAAGATTTGATGGTTCTGGGTTAATTTCAGGAATTTCCTTAATTTCACTTATTACTTTCCAATCAGCTTGGTCAGTAGGTTGTACGCCTTTGCTCTTTTCTACTGCGTATTTTACTGAAATACCAGCTGTACTTAATCTAATACTCATATTAATACCTCCTATATAAAGTATTTGTTTTTAATTCTAAACAACATTCGTATCTTTGAATGTGTCTTTTAACTGTACTATCAGGCGTAGAATTTTGTAAACTATCTTGACCTACTCTAGCCATTTTATACTTTTCTCCACCTAATAATTTAGATATTTTAGTTCCAAGTAATTTTGCACTATCAACTGCTCTTATAATCTCCCCGTTAGATAATTGTGTATCATCACAATAACTTTCTATTTGATAAGCTAAGTTAGTAACTTGTTCGCCTTTTATTGTAGTAAATTTTAAATTTTCAGAATTGTTAATCTCAGTTATTATTACTAATGGGTATTCTATTTTTTTAGGAATATCATACGCATTTTTAACCATAACTTTATTAAATGTACCATCTTCTATTATATATTGCTCAATATCATCTCTAAGTTGATTTTGTATGCTTCTTAAATCTAAATCTTCGATAAAGCATCACTCACTTTCCTTTTTATTGCTTTTGATATATTTTCTCTTATATATAAAGAACCTTTATACATTTGTGCATGTGCTATTTGTCCTTCAGATATTAAAGGTCTCTTTTTTATTTTATATGTTTGATAATATTTACTAGAAGGATTAGTTGGTACAAATTCATAACTATCATTGTGTGTTGGAAACCCACTAGGTCTTTGACCCGGATATCCTGAGCTTAATCCTAATGTTCCATCTCCAAATTCGTTTTCAAAAACATGGTCGCCACTTTGTTTTAATGTAGCTTTTGTTGATGTTATAGTATATGTAGTAGAATTTTTACTTTCTCCAGTATCTACTGGTGTATTTGATTTTACAACTTCACATGCTTCTTTTACGACTTCTTCAACTGCACTCATTTTTGCATTATTTACTACATCTTGTAAACTATTTACTTTTTTTATAAGTTCATTTATAGATGCAACACTTAAAGATAATTTTATATGTTTACTCATAATTCATATCTCTCGTCAATCTTTTAAATGTTATCTCGGTAAAATTTAATGTTGCAAGTGGCTCATTTTCTATAACGTAATCAGCTTTTTTTGCTAAAACATCATATTCTTCTGGAACAGAGTTAAATATAAAACATCTATCTCCGTTTTTTAAATCTTTGTCCTATTTTATTTGTTACTATTGCTTTCATATATAATGGATATACTTCGCCAAAAACAAAAACTTGCTCACTTGAATTTGTAGGCTCAAAATTAAGTCTTATTGGTACAGGTTCTCTAAAATTTTCAACATCATTTTTCATATACATTTTACTATGATATATTAATCTCTTATTTCGTAGCAATACATTCATTATTTTACTACTCCTATAATAGGTATAATTTGATTTAATAAATCTTGTGGGTAGTCTGTTGAACTTTGATAAGTTCTGTATATGCCATTTTCTTGATGTGAAAGTTCTCCCTCTGCACCTATTTTTGTAATTGCATATAAAGCCATTTTATAAATTAAATTGTTATACTTATCTTCAAATGGTTTTTCTTTTGTTGGTTTATATCTACGTCTTTCATTTACTACTTCTATTGCATTATCAATTTCGTCATAATAAACTTCATCTTGAAATACCAAATCTCTAGCTATACAATTTCTCTTTAATTTTTCAAAAATAGGCTTAATATTTTCATTATTTTCAGACATATTTATCACACCTAACTTAATTTAAAACACTATTTTTACCGTCTTTTCCATCTTTTACATCTTTTTCGTCTTTACCATCTTTTTTTAGTACTTTTATTGCATCTTCTGCACTTATTTTATAAGCTTTATCATTTAGTTTGTATTTGACTTCTTTTTGAGGTCCTTCCATTATTGCAACAATTCTATCTTTCTCGAGTTTAACTTTATAATATTTGTTGTTAGCAAATATATAAATATTGTCATTTTCTTTATATAGCATTGTTAGTTCCTCCTATTTCTATTACTTTTAAAATTTCTATCTTCAATTCTTTCCTCTTTTTCTTCTTGTTTCTCTATTTTTTCTTCTTTAATTATATTGTTTGTAGGAGCAACAGTTTCTTTTTCCTGTTGCTTTTTCCCTACAATTTTCCAACCATAGTCTTTATAATCGGCAATATAACTATTATAAGGTACTTTTAGTTTCATACCGTCTTTTTCTATTTCAACCATAGTTAGCCTCCTATTGTCCTTTTTGTTTTAATTCAAGATTAGTTAAAGATAATGGAGTAACTTCTTTACCATTTATTTTAACTAATATTTTTTGGTCATTTGATGCTACTTTTGCAATAAATATACCGTCTTCATCTAATTTAACATATCCTTTTTTAGCACTATAACTAGGTTCTAGTTTACACTCTACTTCTCTTGTATCAGTATCATCAAAATGTATTGCCAAGAAGTTACCTTTTTGTTCTGCTGGGTTACTTTCATTAAATTTTGTAAAGTTTTCTACATACTTTAAAGTACCAGATACTTTATAATTTTTTATTTGTATATTTTCTTGCAAATTAGATATTTTCATATCAAGAACAGTATCATTACCATCTATATTTGACACGTTATACGTGTCCTCACTAGGGAGTATGTACTGTTGCAATTAAGATTTTATCTGCTTGCTCAAATGATGGCATTACAAATTCAGATACTTTTGTAAATACATTTACTGGGTCTGTTTCTTTTGTTGTTGTTACTGCAACACCAGTATCTACTATTCTTACATTAGCAACACTAGAACTCATTAAATCAGCTTCCTCTGGTGTAGTACCAAATACTGTTCTTCCTAGTGTAGTTGGTGGTAATAATGTTACAACATCATCTGGGAAAAATCTTTCAGCTTTTGTTCCATTAGTTCCAGCTTTACCATATACTGTGTCGTTTATTCCAACAGTTAAGTTTGCTAATACTTGTATAGCATCTTTTACCATTGTTGGTGTTACAATTCCTTGCCCATTATTAGTAATATATATTGATTTTGCTAGGTTTTTGTTAGCAACAATGTAGTTAAATGTTTTTGAAGACATTACTGCTCTTGTTGGTCTAACACCTGTTTTTAATTGGATAGTATCTGCCCAAGTAATTAAGTCATTTATTGGGTTAGAGTTTTCTAAATCACTCCATTTATTAGTGCTATCTAATGTTACTTTTTGGTAATCTTCCAAGCCGTAATCATAAGTATAAGCAGTACCGTTGTTATTTATGTTTATAACACCAGTAGAAATAAGTTGCATTCTCATTCTTTCTCTTACAACTCTTGCACCTTTTATTAATTCAGCTTCATCATTGAATACTTCGTTTAAAACGCTATCTATATATGCTTGATTTCTAGTAGCCATTACCATAAGTAATTTTTGTCTTAAATCTTCATCAATGTACATTCCCTCTTTAAAGAATGGTAGTTTAGTTTTAACTTCATTGAAGCCTCTTCTATCTCTAATCATTGTTTTTACATCTAAATTAGATAATCTAATTTCAACTGGAATACCTCTGCTACCTTTTATATAAGATATTTCTGTTCCAAGTTGTTTCTCTGCTGGGAAAAGTTCTTCTCCCATGTATGGTTCTATGTTTGGCACATCATTCCAGTAGCTTGCTACTGATTGTGCTGTTACAATATCAAAAATTGATTGCATATCTCTTTACTCCTCTCTATATAAATTTTTGTTATATACCTTTCATAAATAGTATTCTTGTTAATGCTTTTTGGACATCTTCTCCTGGTAAATCTTTTGTATCGATTTTATCAGTATCAACATATCCAGCTACTAACATACTACCATTATTAGCACCTGCTGTTACATCAACATCGTGTAGTAAAATACCTTGTGCTTCGTCTGCAGTTTCAGTTTTGTTTAGAACTTCATCTCTTTTTCCGAAAACACTTGTGCTACCACCAATAGCTGTACCAGCTTTTATAATTTTCTTTCCTGTTTTTTCATCAGCATCTATTCCAGTATTTCCTACTTGTACTGGTATAGCAAATGCTAGTTCTGGTGCAATAAGTATAGTTTTTCTTACACCATATTCATTCTTTTCAATCATGTTTGCCATTTTATTTGACCTCCCTTTTATTTATATTTTAGGCGAAAAATGAAGATTTTTTGTTAATTTGGTTTTCAAAATTTTCTTTGTTTTTCTTACCAAGTCTAGCACCTATATTGTTATCGTCATCTTCTAAATTTCCGTCTTTACCTGTTTGTAATGAATTATTTTTACCAATTTGTGCTTTTGTAGTATCTTTTACACCTTTTTCATAAGCATCATTTAATATTTTTGCTAGATAACTACTAACTATATTATTATTTTTACTATCTTCAAGTGTAATTAAATCTACAAAAGAGTTGAAATCATTATCATCCTCTTTGATACCTATTTTAGATCTAATATCAGCAGTTGAAACTAAAATATTTGATTTATTAGCATTAACATTATTTTCTTTGATAATACCAAGCAATCTCTCTATTTCTTTATCTTTTGCTTCATTTGCTTTTGCATTTTTTTCGTCATCTGTTAATTTTGCATTTAATTGATTTTGTAAATCTTCAATTTGCTGATTTAAACTATTTTGTAAATCAGTTTTTTCTTTTGTAGCCATTTCTTTATTTACATAATTTCCAGTAGATAAATCGGCTAATTTTTTTCCTGATAAAGCAGCTTTTACTTCATCAAATGTCATGCCCTCTTTATAGGCATCTCCAAGTAATTCTTCTAATTCCATATTTTTTTCCTTTCTCATACATAGTGATTATAGCACTTCTCTGTGCGAATATGCGTCTTGCAGTTATAGCTCGGCAAGATAGAGCAAATTTGAGTGTGATTATAGCACTTCTCTGTGCAAACTCATAAAAAATATATAAAAAGAGCCTAAAGATAAATTAATATCTCTCGGCTCTTTTAATTCAATGATTATTTTAGCTCTTAATCTAATTCTATTTTATTTATATTTTTACATCTTAGACATTTTATAGAAATTTGTCCTTTAGTATCTTTATGTCTTACAAATAATATTTTTTTACATATAGGACATCTAACTATTATCCCGTCTTTAATAATATTATCTTCTTGCATCTTAGTTTTCCTCACTTTCGTTAGCTTCTTGACTTGTATTATCGCCATTTGCTACTTGTTTTGTGTTATCATTTACCTCTTGTGATATTTCTTTTAATTTTTTATTATATTCAATAGATTGTTCTTGTTGTTTTAATTGGTATGCTTCTCCTCTTTTTATTACTTCAGTTACATTGGTTGTAATGTCTACCATTTCTAGTGCATCAACTGGGTCTAATGTCTTTGTATTTATTAATGTAGCGTAAGCTTGAGATTTTGTAGATAAATTATCATTTTTATTTCTACTAAATTTAATATCTATATCTTTTACTGTTAAATTAGCTAATTTTTCATTTATTCCTCTTAGCATATTTAAGGCTATTGCTAGTTGTTGTTTCTTAGATTTTCTAAAGAATTTTTCTTTATTTCTTGCAACAACTTCTATATCAGCCCAGCCATCTCTTAATTTAACAGCATCTCCTGTATCGCCTCCACCACCACCACGAGTTTTTCTATCTGGAATGCCTATTATTTTCCATAAACTTTCCTCTAAATACTCTCTTAATTTTGCAGTAGTTTCTGGATTTAGTTGCTGAGTTATATATTTTGCATCTGCTTGTAAACCTTGTGGAGATAGTATCTCTATAATTCTGTTTTTCTTTATATTATCTACGTTTTTTTTACGTTCATCATCAGCTTCTCCTAATGTAGTATTTATTAAAACTAATAAACTTTGAACAAAATTCTCTATATCATTTACACTATCTGATGCTACTTTATTTAAAGCATCTAATATTGTAGTTGCAGTTTCAAAATCTCCAAGTAAAAATTCGTTATTTGCAAATTCAGTAATTGGTATTCCACCAAGTCCATGTGGTTCATGATAAACAATTTTATCATCTTCTATTATAGTTTTATATGTTCTATCGTATAATGTATATACTGTTTTTGTATCTGATTTATAATATGTACATGCAAGTATAGTGGGATTTTTAAAATCATAAGACTGTACCGTAAATGTACATCTTGGATCTAAATGTCCTATTTTTATTCCTACTTCTGGTGTATCATCTGTATAATCATCACTTGCTAAAGTGCATTGATAACCTATACCACATATTGAAGCATACATTGCAGTTACAATATCAGTAAGTGATATATCTTCATATTGTAGTATATCTGTTAATTCTTCGACAGCTTCTATATCTTCTGATTTTTTTTGAACATACTCTATATCTTTACCAAATGTGTATCCAACTATATCTCTTACAATACTTTGTGCATAATTTATTACTATCTTATTATTTACTTCGCTTGTATATGGAGATTGTCTATCTAATATATCTTGTCTACCTAGATAATAATTTATTAATCTATCCATTTCAGCTGAGTTTTTATTATGTATGCTTAGAGCATTATTTAATATTTCTTTTATATTCTTTTCTGTAATTTCTGTTTCTTCAGTATAAATACGTTGTCTACCAAATGTCAAACCACCATTTATTATATCATTATAAATATCTCTACTAACGATTGGCATATTTATAACACCCCTAGTTTATATATTCCTCTAATTTTAGTATAACACTTTTAAATCAATTTTGCAAGTTATTTGCTAAAAATTTGCGCAAAAACGTGCCAAAAATCGATTTTTATATTAAAATAGTATAATTACTATATTAAATATAAAAGTGCTTTATATTCCAATTTCACGCCTTGAATAATTACTACTTAATGTTGCATATCTTGTTTTGTTTAAAACATTTTGTATTAAATTTGCTAAACTATCAGGTGCATCATCTTCTTGCTTGCCTTGTAAATTAAGACTTTGTGAAAATCTTTTTATGCAAGCCATAAATTTTTTATATTCTAATGTTTGCTTTTCTGGAGCTAAGAAATAAAATCTGTATGTATTATAATTTTCATCATTTCCAGCTATTTGACTTGAAACTGCTAATATTCTATCTAGTTTAGCTTTCGTACTTGGTACTCTACTCCAAGTTATGTTACATATAAGTCCATCTTTTTTACAATCAGCTTCTACATTTTGCGCTACTTCATCGCCACCATTATTTGCCTCAAAATGTAATCTAGTTATATTATGTTGCTTTATTTTTGCAACTGTCATAGGTCGTGAATATTTAGTACCTTGCTTTGTATATATTAAGTCTGGTATAAATACATCTCTGCCATAAACATACGCTATTGGCATAGAATAACTATCTCCACCACCAAAAGCTACGTCTACTGCTGCAACTATATGGTCTGGTTTCTCATCTTTTGGTAAATCTGTAAAATAATAGAAATTATCTACATTGAATAGTTTACCTTCTCTATCCATAGCAATACAGAAAAATTTTGCCATAGCAATTACCTCATCATCATCTCTAATAAGTCTTTCCCAATGTTCTACTGTCTTTTCTAGTCCAAAATCGTACATAAAATTACTTTTAGTGTGTGTGTCGTTCATACAAGGCACAGATATACTTCTAAACCATTTTTCATTACCATATTGTGTTTTTAAGTAGTTTATATGGTCATTTATAGACATATCTTATTTTTTTACATTGTTCTGGATTATTTGCTTGCTCTGCTGTCTTTATTAAGTCATCTACATATAACATACCATCAACGTGAATTATACCAGTAGCTCCTACTTCAATTGATACAAACATCATATTTGGCTCACGTTTTTTTCTTTCTGTATATATCATTTTATATTCAGCAGTAGCTACTATATCGGGAAAGTCTGGAAATATCTCTTTAAATCTATACTCTGGACTTGTTAAAAAGTCTAAAACATCTTGATAAAAGCCTGTAACAAGCATATTAGCATTTCCACCCATTAATGATTTTGTGTTTGGGTGCATTATATATTGATATGCAAATGCAAATTCGCCCATTACTGATTTACCAATTCCAGGTGGTGCTTCTAATACTAACATTTTAATTTTCCTATCTAATAAGTCTTGTATGCTTTGTATAAAGTTATGTTCTCTTAATACTCGCCTTCTTGGCAAATAAAATTGCTGTTGTATTGGTCTATTCCATTCCATTGCTATCATAAATGCTTCAAAATCGCCGTTTCTTGCTAATGTATCGTAAGAATTTCTTGCAAATATATTTGTTTTTTCTTTATCTTCTATATTTTTTTCATTTTCTATTAATTTTATTATTTTTTTAGATGTTATTTTTGCTTTTTTTATGTCTTTTACATTCTCATAATCATCTCTTAACATATCTAATACTGCTAAATATGCTATAATATCATTACCAACACCATTTTTTAATATTTTTTCTGTTCTTTCTATTCTATCTAATATTTCTTTATCTTCCATAATTCCTCCTAATGTAAAAAAGAGCCAAAGTTTTTCTACTTTGAACTCTTAGGCTCTTAATGTATATATTATTAAAATTAATATTGGAATAAAATACATTATAATTATTGGTAAAATGCTTTTATTTTCCTTTTTACAAGTATTATAATTGTTACAAAATAACCAAAAATTAATTATTAAGCAATATATTGAAATTATTTTTACTAACATATTATACCCCCAAATTTTGACTTGTAACTCTTTTAGTATTATTCCTTTTTAAACCAAATACTTTATCTATTGCATCTTGGTTATTTTTACTTAATTTTACGTTTCTATTCTCCCATTTATAAACTGCAGCTTGTGTTACTCCTATAAGACTGCCAAATTCTTTTTGAGATAAATTATTTTTTAATCGTAAATCTTTAATTGTCATTTTCTGCCTCCTCGCCATAATATTCTTGTATTTTATTTGCTAGTTCTAATCCATCTTTTACATCTATATTTATTCTAAAGCCATCTCCCATAATTGTTATTATTTCTTCATCACAATTAACTATCATTTTCTTCATCTCCTATAATATTCAAAAAACTATTTATTAAATATATATTATAATCATCGAATTGTTCCATTCTATCAGCTATCATTTTATCTTTTAACATTTTTATTGTGTTATTTTTATGTTCTAATTCTTTTAATACTGTTTCTATTGCTTTTTCACTTGGACTTAAGCTTTTTAATTCTTTTATCGCTTCTTCTAATTCCATATTATTCCTCCTCAAAATAATTAATATATACCATTTCATTTACTATATCTAATTGCATATGGCTTAATAATTCTTGTTTTTCACATAAATCTAGTCCAAAATACCCAGTCATAACATACGCATCTTCTTTTTTAGTTTTCATTGCTACTGCTATGTTATCTATTTTATTTTCTTTTACTTTTTTTATTAAATCTTCTAAATATTCGACTAAATTATCGCTTTTACTCTTAAATTTTATTA
>CANRPF010000037.1 GCA_947632375.1 uncultured Bacilli bacterium | reverse complement strand
TACTCCTCCGCTTCATCCGCGGACACCTTATATCCATTCCAAACCGCGGTCAATAATTCCGATACCTCAGCCGCGCTTTGTTGAGTTACGTTAGCAGTTTTTAACGTAGTCTCAGTTCTAGCTTTAACTTCTTCATCACTTAACTTTATATTCTATATAGTTCGCAACACTATATACGTTCTCCTATGAACTGCTTTTCCCTTTCGAGAAAAGAATAGACTATATCTCACCTAATTCGAATGGTATTATCATTACTTCCATTCTAGGTATCTCCTTTTCTTCCACCATAAGCTTGTGGTTTTACTCTCCTTTGACTGGAGATAGTCGTTGAACTTTTTTCCTTTTTATAAGGAAACTTAGCTGCGGATTGTCCATATATCTCTTATCTTTTTACTATACCTATAATAATTAATTATAGCCATCTATATATTACTATATAAATTTAGTAATAAAAGCTTTAGGATTTACCCGCAATTAAAAGATTTTCAGGGCAATATATAAAATTATTCTATTCGTTTCCAATAATATCCTTTACAGGTTCCTTTTCTTTGCTCTGCGCTTCTAATGGCTGCATGTGTTACGCCCATTGCATCTGCAGCTTCTTGAATTGAATTAAAAATTCTTATTTCATTATTATCTTTATCAATTTGTTTAATTTTAACTGTATCTTGCCTATTGTTATAAGAATTTTTAATATTTTCTTTTTGAGAAACGCATCTTAAATTTTCTAAACAGTTATTTTCTCTATTCCCATCAATATGATCAATAACCATTCCTTCTGGAATCTCTCCAATATAATTTTCCCTGTTGATAATAAATCAAAGAAGCATTAGTATAATCTGTAGTACTAGCCGCCAAACTCTTAGCTGCATTATTAGCTTGCACCGCGAAATTAGCCATATCATCCGCGGATTTATTTGTCACGATTCTAATATCATTTAATGAACGATCTAGACTCTTCGTATAACCAATAGCCTGCTGAATTGCCCCAGTCATTCTATTCATCGCGCTTGAAGCAATTCCCCATTTAACAGTATTAGCCATAGTTGTAGCCATTTCATTCAATAATTTATTGCCTTGTTTTAAATTTAAGTTCGTATTTAAAATAGAAGATGCTACCTTATTGTATGCAGTAGCGCCGGCCGGCCCAGATGATTCTAATTCTTTTTTCAACTGACTAACGTTACCATAAGCATCTTTAATACCCAAATTAACTTTATTTAAATCTAATTGATTTAATTTACTATTCCAAGAACTATTCAAGATTGATTCTAGCTTTTGCGCGGCTGCCGCAGATCTCTCAAGACCTTCATCTAAATCGCCTACTTTTAAAGCTTCTTTAGCTTGCCGCTGAATATCTTGTAAAGATGACTTTAAATCATTTAATCCATTTTTATTAACGCTATAGTCAATCTCAAAATGAATTCTATTATTAGCCATTTGTCCTTTTACCTCCTATTATTTTCTAAATAAAAAAATGCCTTTACTATCATATTATGATAGTAAAGGCAAACATTTTAATTTATTTTGACCTTATTTACCGTCATCAACTAATGAAAGATTGCGGTGAGCACCTTTAATTGGTCTCCCGCCATTTGCAGCTGTCGCAAAATCTACCACGGCTTGATACTTTTCAGGATCAAAAGATTTAACAATCTCTGCGGCAGCCTGAGCATTAGCTGGAAGGTCCTGGACAAAGGATTGAAGAATCCCGCCCGCGCTATTCTTATAATTCATATGAGTATTAACTAATTCATTTACCATATCAAATAAGAAATTATATTCATCTTCATCAATTACTTCTAAGAATTTATCAAAGAATCCATTACTTTTTAAAGAATCATAAATTTTTGACTCATTTTCTTTTTGCTTTTCTGTAAATGATAAATTAGTATACATATAAACTAAATGCAAATGAAAGAACATTTCTAATTTAATAGGATTATAAATACCATCTTCTTTTGCTTTTTGTAAAGTAATCATCACTAAATCATATTTATCTTCTATAGGTAAATATTTTAAAACTTCTATTTGAGTATCATCAAAAGTAAAAGAAGTAATATCTGTATTAACTTTTAATTTTAAACTTGCATATGATGCTTTTGCCATTTCTTTTTCCTTTCTTTCTTTTCTTCTATGTATATATTATATCAAGATTTTTTAGTATTGTCAAGTTTTAAAACTTATTTCTTCTTTAGCTTCTTCTGTTGCTACATCTTTAAAATATTGTTCTAGTTTATCTGTATTATACATATATCTACTTATTGATGACAAATTTTTTTCTAATTCTTCTTTTGTAAAACTCTTTAATTGAAGAATATTATAAGCCATTCTAACAAATTGACCAATTTTCGCAGAATCAAATTCACCATATTTTACAGCAAATTGAATACTGCCATCTGTTTTTAAAGTTATATCTCCTTTTATTATTCCATAAGCAATATCTCGTTTACCTTTTCCATATCTTTTCCATAATTCTTGTAAAGATCTTTCAAGATAATTTTCTGTTATATTTCTATCTTCATTAACAACTGCATCAACGTACCATTCTGATATATCTCCACGATTATTTATTTTTTCAGTATGCCCAAGATATGTAGAAGAATAATGCCAATAAAAAGTTTTTTCCGGAAAATTATAATGATAATCTTCGGGCTTTGACGTAGTGTTATTATAACGTTGTAAGGCAGTTACGTATACAAATTGTTTATCCATTTGAGATTTTTCTAATCTTTCTTTTAATTCTTCTTGTAAATCTTTTGTTTCAAAACCCTCGCTTATAGAACCATCATTCATTTTCTTTTCATTTATTATACTTTTATTAAATTTACCTTTACCTGATCCAGCTCTAGCTCTTTCTCTATATAATCGACCTATTGTAGCTTCATTATAATAATTAATATTACCATCATCAGTTACATAAGTTAAATAAATAGTTCTTCCAAAAAAAACATTTAATTGTTCTTCAAAAACATGTTGATACCCTAACGCTGTTTGCGTATTTTGGTTGCTTTTTGCCATCCTTTTTTCAAGTTCTAAAATAGAACCTTTTGATATATTTTTTAACATATCAGTTCGATTATTTATTTTCGTTCCCTCTATTAATTCTTGAACTCCATTTAAAAATACTTTTGCTGATTCTTGTAAAGTTTTATAAGGTGGATCTTCTTCTTTAGCAATTCCCGCGGCTGTTCCTTCTATCATATTATTTTTTATAACTTGTCCATTATAACTCATAGCACACTCCTTTATAACAAAATAAAGGGAGGAATTTCTTCCTCCCTTATTCTTTTACTCGCTTTCCGCGAAATTAGTCTTACTAAAATCAAAAGTAATCACAGGATTATCATCCACGACTACCTGCCACTCTTGCCCCGGTTCTACTTTAATGACATTAAATTCATCCCACAGCCCAGTATATCTAACTTGACCATCTTTCTTTAATTCCATTACAGTACCTTTAGTCTTTTCACCTAACTGGAATGGAAAGAAGTTTCCTTCCGCGCCAGGTTCAAAACCATCATAACCAGTTACATACTTCAAAGTACCTAAAACCGCGGCTTTAGTTGGATTATCATTCATATAAACTAGTTCAATATTTTCAACTAGATCATCTGAGGTCTTATTGTATAAGCTCTGAGTAGCCTCAGGAATTTGTGTTATATCAGAGCTTACGCTTTTCCCTCCGCACTATCATTGGTAGACTCATCAATGACTTCTCCTTCTTTATGCGGGAATACTGTATCGAAACCAGAAGTAGACATAGCAGAAGCATCCTTGACAATTTGCATTGCACAAAGGACTTTTCTTGTAGGATTGAAATATGTATATCCAGGGAATGCATCCATGGTGAAACTAAATGTGCTGGGATCGCCAGTTGACGCCATAGTAAATGTAAAGTTAGACTGAATCTTAACATTCGGGAATGTTAATTCAGCAGGCATATCAACACCATCAGACTGGCGTCTAAACAATGTACTAGCTTCAACATAGTAATAACCTGCGAAGTTCTCAGCATCAATCTGAAGTTCATCAATAGATCCAGAACTCTGAATTGTATAATAATCAACGAATACAGAACCTTCTCCAATTCCACTATCCTTGGTTAATTTCTTACCTTCCGCATCTACTTTAAGACCCTCAACAATTTCACCAGTGAAATCATCATCTTGCATCTTCATAACAAAGATAGGAGCAGTCGCACAAATCTTTTCTTCTTCTTCTAACGCATCTGTTAAATCAATTTCAGTATCGCTAGATTGAACTTTTGTAGTCTTATGAATATGCACTTCATGGCTAGGATCTGGACCATACTCTTTAGTAAGCAAGCCCGCGCAAGACAGGATAGCAAATCCAACAGGTGAAAGGAGGGCATCTTCCACTGTGAAGGTTAATGTTTTTTCACCTTGCTTTTGTTCCGTACAGGTCGCGAATCTGTACGCGCTTTCGCAGCTGCATCTTTATTTATACATGCAGGCCAGACTATATCTTCATCCTATTTCTATAGGAGTTCCGCACTTCGAATCGCTTGATTCTACGTCCATGTAGACTAGTCGTTGAACCTTTCTTGCTTTAAACAATTTTCTTGTTGAGTAATTTTTTGAAGATTTTCTAAAATATTATTTCTAGTATTTCCATCAATATGATCAATAACAAACCCATCTAAATTATAATCATTATTAAAAACACAATAAACAAGTCTGTGAATATAATAATGTTTTTTACCTAGTTGAACTCTTGAATATTTTTGATGCTCATCTAAATATAATAATCTATTAGTTTTATTATTCTTGATTCTTCCTTTTGAAGAAATAGAATAATTTTCATTTTCAGGAAAAACTAACCATTTTTCATTTGGCAGATCATTAATATAATATTTTGGTACTCTTCTAGTCGCAATAGATTTTTTTAAATGCTCATTAGCATTCATTTTTGCTGTTACCCATTCTAAATTATCTATATTATTATTTAATTTATTTTCATCTTTATGATGTACATAAGGATAATTATTTGGATTAGGAATAAAATATTCTGCAACTAATCTATGAGCGTATACCATTTTTTGTAATTTTCTACCTGAAACAGATAATCTATCTGAAATAGCTAACGAATATACATGATACCCCACATTATCTATTTTACCTTTTAAAAATCTATTTGTTTTCTTACTAAATAATCGTCCATCTGAATAAATTAAATAATCTTTATCTTCTTTTAATTGTTTAAAATCAAGACTTGGCTGCTGATCATCTTTTATATTTTCTATTATCTCTTTCATAATTTTATTATATCTAAAAATTTAAAAAAAATCAAGAAATATATAAAGACCTCCCAGCAATTCACGGAATTTTTCTAAATACCATTACTGATATTCGTGAGCTAGTTAAAAACAATCCCACGCAATTAACCTAGTATTGCCTTTTCCACCAGTTGCATATACTGTAGTTGCAGCACCTTCAGTAGTAGAAGTTTTAGCTGAATCAATGTAAAGAACTGGTTGACCCTTCTTAAAATGTGTATTTCCAATAGTAACGTCTGATTTAGCTTTAAATACAACGTCACAAATTTCTCTTCATAACTTAAAATTATGGACTATCTCTTATATATGCTCAAGGCATATATATACCCTTTTCTACCTACGTATCAATAGTAAGCATACATAACTGATTAAAGTTATTAGTCTCTACATCGCGGTCGCCGCGTTAGGCGCCATGACTCGGGATTTGAAAATTCATTCCCCGATAGCCAATTAATGACCCCTGCGATAACAGGATAGGGTATATTAGTGCAAGAAGTTCACACCAAATTTCATAAGAATTTATCCTCCTTACTTAATTTAAAAAATCAAATTTTTTTCTTTTTCTCAGTAAAAATAACTCTGGGTTATTTTTATATATATAATTACCTATTTTAATAGAATCTTTTTTTCCAAATTTTAAACTAGCGTAGCTAGGATCATAACTCCCGCCTTCAACTCCCGCATGTTCTTTTAAAATTTCTAAAAGTTTATCTAAAAATTTTTTACTACCACATGTAAAAGCTGTATTAATTCTATTATTTTTTAGGTTCATTATACATCCATCTCCATCAAAGTACCCTCTAATAAAATCTGAAAGATATTCTTCAGGCACATTAGGAAAATTCATTGTGTTACTTTTACACTCAATACCACCAAGCCTTTTAATATCATTGTAAATAATAACACAAGAAAAATTTAAACGAGCAGCTTGTCTATCTACATAATCATAAAGATTACCTTCATATTGTAATTCTTTAGCAATTTGTTTTAATATGTATTTATCTTTTTTATGAAGAGTAATATCAAACATCTTGCCACCATAAATACATCCATCTGCAAACCACAATCCTAAAGTATACGCCATATTATGTGACCATGTTTTAAAATAATCTTGATTAATATGATATTTTCGATTGTTACTAGACTGTATCCTGCTCTTTTCTCCTTTTGAAATTTTTTTAATAATTTTTTTATTGTGATAACAAAAACTATATATTTGACTTTTTGTATATTTATTATTAAAAAAATCCAACCATTCTTGCAAAGTTTTGTCCTTGCTTTGTGCTAATAAAATTTTTTTATCTTCTTTTGATATATTCATATTATTTTCCTTTCTCATGAATATCTTTCATCCAATTATCTACTTCTTTTACATCTTTAGCACCAGCAAGTTTTTGCTTAATATTAAGATCCCAAGCATATTTTAATTCATATCTTTCAAATTCATCAAATAATTGATAAACAGTATAAGATAATAATGAATTTATATCTTGAGATTTACCAATAGCTAATATGGAAACATATCTACTAAATATAGCAATTTTATTATGTTCTCCTTTCGCGGCTGCCGCTATCTCGCGTCCTCGCCGCAGCTTATTAGCAATTTCTTGAGCTTTCTTATTTCCAGGATTATAATCAGCTCCATTGCCATGTTTTTTCAAACAAAACATCCTAACTAAAATTTCTTTAAAAGTTTCAAAATTTTTTTCATTCAAATAATGAGGATCTTCCCCATCCTTATCAAATCTAATGCAATGTCTTTCAATGTAAATTCTATAAGATGGGAAAATAAGTGTTAAAACCATCATTGCACTAAGCTTACTCTTAGACAATGCTTTATTGTTTTCCCTCATTATTGACATAAATACTTCAAAATTACTTGTAGTTTCTAAATTAGTTTTGTCCTCTGTTTTTAAAATATCTTTAGAAAAATTTAATAGTTCGCATCCAGTAAAAAAAGTTTCTTCTGTTATATATCCTATTTCTTTTATAGTAGGTTGATGTATACTGATTTGTGCGTCAATAAAAGGAATGTCATTTCCTGATATTAATAACAAATCATCTATCATTTATTCTAATTCCTTTCCAGGAATTTGGTCATCACTACCATGTATTGCTTTATATGTTAAAGTATATCCAGATAAATCTTCACTTAAAATCAATTCATTACATCCCGCGAATTGAAAAGTTCCTATTCCAGATAACTTACAATTATTTAATAAACCATCTATATAGCCAGCTATCTTTAATGGTCTTAATCTATAATTCCCTATATCCCAATAATCAGTGTGACAAATAATATCAAAACTAACAAAACAATCACGAAATTGCGGATTTGTTGGATTTGGTGAAAAATTATCAAAAGTAAGAATAATATAGGATTTAACATCTTCATGTTCAGGCAAACGAATCTTTGGCTCTAATTTAATATAACCACGATCACGCATATCTTTTAAAGATATACTATCAATAATATCCTTATATTTTTTCTTTCTTTCATCTAAACAATCTGAAGTATTTATAATTAATAATCTTTTTAATAAATTACTATAAGGATAACTTTTCACAAAAAGTTTTATTAAAATACTTTCCATATCTTTTTCACAAGAGAGGAAAGATGAAGTTATAGGGGTTGTTAATATTAAATCGCTTTTCATATCCTTTTATCTCCTTAAAATGATTCTATCTCAATAGGTAAAGATATATCATCTTGACCATCTCTTTTATATAATAAAGTAAAAGAACCACTTTTTCCTGACGCAATGCGAACTTTCGCGGTTTGCGGGTTCTGAGATGTAATGACCGCCTTCTTTGAATCTATAGACCAGCGGCCGCCGCCCGCATTTTTAATATTATAAACACATATATCAAATGGATATACAATGTTTTTACCATCTATATAGGCACTATCTGGATCAATTTCAGGAGTTGGCGCATCCGGCTCTTTATTTTCTTCTTCTTCTATTGAATTATTATACCATTCACCTAAACAAACTTCAATAATCCCATCTCCGCCATAAGGATCTACGGCTTTTACTTCCCACATATTTCCATCTATCTTTACTTTTGTAAAACGATGAAAATAATCTAAAGTTTCTTCATTTTTAGTAATATAAATTATTAAAGAATAATTAATATTATTCCATACATCGCCCTTTTTCTGATTCCACTGAATAGTTGTTTCAACTGGACCTCGAATATAGACAGGATATTTCTTATTATTTATTTCTACTTCTGCTTCACATTTGCGAATTTCTGCTCTAAAATAAGAATCCTCTTCTAGAAACTCTAGATATACAAGCCATTTAGTTCCAGTTTCTTTCCATTCAAAAACATCTCCAGGTTTCATACCTATTTTTTCAATTCCTTCAGCTGTCTTACCTTTTCTAGACTTATTTAAACATATATCTTCATAAGGAATTGATATAATTTTATTATCATAATCAGATTTTAATTTATCACTATTTATTAAACATCTAAATTCTCTACCATCAGACAAAATCGCGGTTGCCGCTTGATAAGAATATAATAAAGCTTTTTTTAAAGTTTTTAACTTATCATTTTGAAATCGACCTTCTGCTTTAACGCCTCCCGCGTATTCTAATCTAGTTTTTAAATTATCTAATCCTGACATATATTTTTCTTTAATCTATTTACTAAACTTAGACATTCAAAAATAGTTCTTCTAAAAGCAAAGAAATCATTTTCTTTAGTTAAAGTAAATAGCCCTTCTAATTTACATAATAAAGGAAAAAGAATCTCATGCTGGTCGATTAACAGAGAATCCATTCCAGAAAACTCTTCTAATATTGTACTCAAAGGTAATTCCCAATCGAGGCATTCTTCTCTATTGGGAAGTAATTTATAAATTTGATTAGTTAATCTATTCAAATTAGTATAAATTGCATCATTTTTAATATTAGCATTATATTTAATTATCATTATTGTTATTCCTCCTCAAGAGGCTCTACAATAATATTCATAGTAGAACGCATAATGCCATTTTTATCTGCTTTTCTACGTTTATATAATCTTTGTAAATGAAACCCTTCTCTTTCATAATCTTTTTTAAGAGCTAATAGTTTCTGCATATGATTTGCTTGTGATGTAAATTTAAAATCAGATCCGCTATATTTCATTCTTGTGTTTTCTACACTAGCAAGCTGTTGACTTAGCCATTCAACAATCATATAAACTGCTAAAATATTAATTTCTTCTAAATTTAAAACACAATTAAAATGTCCACTATCATATAAATATGCTACAACTTCTTGATAATTACTATCTACACCACAATAGCTAGATATATCTATCTCTTTTCCTTCATAATCAAAAATATTAACTCTTGGAAATTCAAATTTAGGAATTGCCGCAACTAAAAGATCTTCTAACATTCTAAAAGTATCTAACTCGGTTAATTCCATATACATATCATCAGTGATCTTTGTTAAAAAAATATCATAGATTTCTGAGAAAGGTGTAAATTTTTTTTCTTCCATATTACACCTCCATAAAATAGTATTATTCCTCTGTAACAACTTTATACTTAGGTGGACTCACGCGGCGGGCTGGGCCATTAGGCGTTTTAGGCGCGGCCGCCCTTCTTACAGGAGTTGTCTTTTGCTGATCTTCTCCATCTCCATCATACTTAGTATTTTCAATTTCAATAGCTTTTGTTACATTAAAATCTAATTTCTTAAAAATCGCTTCTCTTTTGCTCATATCATTCAATGGAAGTGAAACAGATAAACTCTTAATCATTTCAATAACACCTTCTGGTGCAAAATCCAAGCAATCTAAAAATTCATCTTGACTTCCATTTAAAAGAATATTTTTAACATCTTGTTCTGTATAATAATATTCAGGTTGAACTTCTAACCCAAGTTCCTTTACAGCCTCTTCATTTTTAATAACAAGATAATCTCTTAATATAGGCATCCCGCCTGGAATAAAAGATAATGCTTGCAATTCTCCAAAAGGAATATCCTTAGTTTCCCGCACCGCAAATTGACGTCTCACATTTAATTCAGGAATTGCATAGCCTACCCCGCCTGTACTTCTATTAATTACTTTAACAATAGTTTCTTTATTCATTTTTATCTCCTTTTATCTCCTTTATTTTATTAAAAAAAGGGAGAATAATAAAATATTTAATATTAAATTATTCTCCCTTTATCTATTACATATCAGTTTTTAAAGATGTATTTTCATAAACACAAATGCCAGGATTTACTAAATAAGTAGCAACACCAAGCTTCTGATATGTTTGAATCTCCGTAGACCAATCTCTATTTTCAAAAGATTTTACCTGCGCGCTTCCTTCGAAGGCAACTTTAACAGGTTTTTCTGAGCCAGTAGGAATAATATAAGCAATAGAAGGATCAATAACCTTCTTAGTATGCGTTGTATCTTCAAAAGACTGAGGAAGAATAATTACATTATGACCCTTATATCTTGAGAAATAACCGTTATTCCAAATTTCTTCCTTCATGCTATTAGAAGCCCAAGCTTCTTGAGGAAGCATAGTCGCCGCAAATTCAAAAGTACAATAAATAGTACCCTTACCATAAGCATCTGCAATACTAAGCATTTTATCCATTTGAGCTTCATCAAATTTGCTTTGAGTGGTTTTATTATTACCCTTAATATTGTCTACCATTGCTTTTAAAGCTTTAGCAATTTCGCGGTAAACAGCTTCATCCATACCTTCAAGAACCAGATTATAGTAATCATTGAGTGTGAATCTACCATCAAGCATTTCCTCCCACTCAACTCTAGCAGCTCCGCCGTATGCACTGGTTGGTACTTCCATTGTCCATCCATCTAATTTGAAAGTTTCATACCTACCAGCCAGACCTACTTTAGTAACAAACTGCTTAGCTCTCTTCTTAGAAGCTTCACTAATTTTAACTCTAAATACTGGCTTAGTTCCTTGCGCATATGTTTGCACATCCGCAAATTGACCATAACTCTGCATTACCTTAACAGGAAGAACCTCTGTTAATGCAGTTTCAAGTAATGTATAAATTAAATTTTGATTCTCGCGGAAAAGCTGCGGCGTCGCGCCGAGTGCATTAAGCTCTTGAGCAAAAGTCTTGTTTAGAGCATCCGCGGAAAATTTCTCATTTTGGAAAGAAAAAGTGGTAGAAGGATTTAAAGAAGCTCTAGCACTTACTCTTGCCAATTCCATTAAATTTTCTTTATTTAATGCCATTCTCGTAATCCTCCTTATTTAATTCTCATTAATTTTAAACCCTGTTGTCCATCAGGCATCGTATAATCTTTTACAACTTGGAAAATAGGTGCATCTCCGCTTGCATCATCCGCCTTAACTAGATAACCATCTGTATTAACTTTTAAATATTCAAGATCAGATGTATCTACTCCAGTGTCAACAGTAGCATCTGCACTATCATTGGCTTTACCAATACAATTAGTAGTATAAATATCACCAATTAAAATAGAAATTAATCTAGGAACCATTTCCCCATCTGTATAATTACTTTTTACCATCGCAAAATCTTTATGACTTTGTTTTCTTTCATCATAAAGTTTTTCTTCATTATAAATCATCATCCATTCGCCAGCGCCAGTAAGATTTACTTTTCCATTCTTATAATCGTATTTAGCAAATCTTCCATTCTCTAACACCTGTCCAAGAGAAGAATCAGCAGGAAGTTGCGCGAGAATTTGACCTGTCACGATACCAGAAAGATGGTTTGGCTCTACTTGACCAAAACCAATTCTGCTTAGATTAGCCATATTTTTAATCCTCCTTAAAATTATTAAGAGTTTGTTTTTTCAACTTCACGTACCGCTTTTACCCAATCAGGCACGTTTTCATTAATTTCTTTATTATTTAAATTAAAAGTAACAACATTTTTAGCAATGTTATTAGATTGAGCAGTATTACTCTTTTCTAAATCAAACTGCTTTTTAGTATAAATGATAGAAAGTTTAGCTTCAATAGTATCTAAAGAATATTTTTCTTTATTATCGAGAACATCTTTCTTATCTTCTTCTGAAAGCATGTAAAAACTTGCAATTAAAGCATCTTTCTTTTCATTCTCAATTTGATTTTTAAAATCTACAAGAGACTGATAATCATTTTGAAGCTGAGTATATTTATTATTTAATTCATTATATTGCTGTTCTAATTCGTCATACTTTTTCGCGGTTTCCGCGTCTAAGCTATTTTTAGCAACAGCCGCTTTCTTCTTTTTATCTTCTTCATCTTCATTGCTATTATCATCATTAGTATCATTAGTCTCTTTTGTGGAATCTTCTTTTTTATCTTCTTCTTTATCTTTCTTTTTTTCAGAAGATACGAAAGAAGTATTATCATTTTGATTTTTTACTTCTTCTGTGAATTTTTGATTTTTCTCAGTAGTATTTTGTTCAACTTTGTCCTGTGTAGCAGAAAATTTTTCTTGCTCATTATTAGCAGTGAAGTTTGTATTGTCCAACGTATTTTCTGGAGCGATACCAGTGACTTCCGCGGGATCATTTACTACTGAAGTACCATTCACTTCTTTTGACATTGAAGTACCTCCTTTTTGCAACGCAAATTCTAAATCTTTCATCATACTGAATAATGTTTTCTTAAAATTATTATCTATTTTGGTAAAACTCCCGCTTATATTTGGAGCTGTTATATTAGAACCTTCAAAACAAGGCTCTACATCATTACCTAAAATACATAATTTTGAAAAAATTGCGTCATTTATAATGAAAAAATCCATATTAGAATTTATATCAGTTGACCATTTTCCTTTTAAAGATTTTTCATCTAACTCCATAGAATGCGGGCGCCCGCATTCTACCACATCTTGACACTCTTCAAATTGTCCTGTCCATAGAAAACCAGTAGTCATTAAATACTCTCTAGTGACTTCATTTCCAAAGTCATCAGATTCTTTAAATTTTTGAAACCATACTTGCGCATCTGGAGAAACAAATCCATAAGGTTTTGTCATACAATTAAAATGAATACCATCTCCATCTACAGTAATTACATCACCATGATCACTAAAATCTTCTTTAGTCTCTTTATACCAACCTACAATAGGCGCGCCTCTAAGAGTTTTAGACATTTCAGTAGCAACTTCTTTAGTAATATAACTATGATTTCGATTTTGACCTACATATAATACTTTAATTTCACACTTAGACATTAAAGGATTTATGTCCAAGGATTGTAAATTTATAAATTCTGGGCTATCTATGGTAGAGATATTCATTTGTGGCATACCCTACCTCCTCAACTCATACTTTCTTTATTTTTCAAAGTTTTTTCAGATTTTTCATCATCAGGTTTTTCATTTCTGCCCACTTCGCCATTTCCTTCACTACTATTACTGCTATTGCCACCACTAGAAGAAGTTTTATTTGTTAAAACATCTGCGCTCATTGTACTAGACATTAATGGCGGAATAAAGACATGAATCAAATCTAATATATCATTCTCAAAATAAGCATTAGCCAAAATAGAACTTTGACTTTGTCCAAGTGCGATTTGCGGAAGCATTTTTGAATAACCCATCTGAGTTTGTTCTTTATATGCTTTTGCCATATCTTTATAATTATAAATAGTAGTTGTCAATAACTGAACTCTATAATAAAACTTTTTAGGACTTTTATTAAAAGGCTGTATTAATAAATTTAAAAATTCTTCAAATTGAACTAATAAATTATACATTGAAGCTTCATCATTTAAAATAGATTTCTCAAGAGCAATATTACCATCTGTATTAAATTGCATTTGAGAGACACCCGCCTCATTATATACAGTTCTTTCTACCTTTTCTAGTTCATCTGTTGTTGTTGTAGTCCCTCTATCTGACATATCTGCAACAGTTGTATCAGCAAAAGTTGTTAATACATCTATACCAATAGCACGTCCAAGCATCCTAACCGCATTATTGTGTAATTGTTGAGCTTCATCAACATCAAATACCAAATCTCCATTTTTATCAACTGGCATTTTTTGAATTATTATTTTTAATAACTTCTGTTGCATCTTTTGCCTATCTAAGTCTTGTGCTTTATCCAAATCTATAATTGCGGGAATAACAGAAATAAAAGCAGGAAAATCTTCTCCATTGATATTAAATTTAATTGTACTATTAATATCTAACAAATACCAACCTGCGGAGTCTCCAACAAAATCAGGTACTAGCCGCCCCTCTTTATAAGCAATATATCCTTTCTTAAATTCAGGCGGAAATAATTTTAACATTCTCATCCTTTGAGTACTATCAGTAAAGCAATCATCAAAATATTTCATATTAAACTCTACCGCAGGCCGCCCATTTACAATAAACCTAGAACGACAATATCTAGGAGATAATTCTTGAATATTTATTTTGTCACCTTGATTTATTATATATCCATAATAACAACCATTTCTAATAACTTTTAAAGCAACTTCTCCTAAAAACTTTTTTACTTGAAAGTTATCTAAAAAATATAATACTTTATGAAAACTATCTACAATTTTATCAGAGTTTACAGTATTAGAATTTATATATGGAGTAACTAACCAATCATAACGATATAAATATGCCATATATCTACATAGTCGCGAATAAATACCGCTTGTCTTATAAAAGAAATTAGAAATTTCTCTCATTTTATTATAATTACATGTATTTATGGCTTGTAGAACCTCTTGTTTATCTCCTAAAGTAGGATTTACTCTTTTATAATCACCTAAATTAATAATAGCATCATTTAATGTTTTAATACCAACTTTTATTTTAGAAAAATCTACATTTGAATAAGTTGGAGGAAAGCCTTCGGTGTCATCATTAGCAGGAGCCATATTAAAACCTTTTTTCTTTATTTCTTGTAATCTATTAACCAAGCATAGACACCTAACCTTTCTAGCATAGTATAACAAAAAATTAGTTTTTTGTCAACTTTTATCTAAAATAAATTTCTTAATATCCAGCGGCAGTCATTATATAATCATAATTAATTTTTCCTTCATCCCAATAAGGGATAATAACTAATTTAATATTGTGTCTTTTACAATATTCTCGTTTTTGCATATCGTTAAATTGTTGCCGCCGCAAGGCGGGAATCCCGCCAAATTTACTCTTAGGTATATAATGCTGGATTCCCTGATATTCTATTAAAAAATCTAAATCATTATTATCATCAAAGATAGCAAAGTCAAAGCTAGCTATCGAAGAGGACGTCCATTGGTACTTATTAAATCTGGAAAACTATATTCTTCTTGAAAAGTTAAACCAGAATCATTTAAAATATCTTCTATTTTTATCTCGCCCCGAGAAGCCCTCATTCTATTGCCCACCTCCTTTGATACTAATATATATTAAAAAACATTCTTTTACTTTTATCATCCCTGACCAAAAAACATAAAATCAGATATATTTCTTTTTTTCTTTCTTCTACGTTTATCTTCTTCTTGTTTAACATAATACAAGCCATATTCAAAAGCTGAAAATTTATCTTTTTTAATACTTCTTGAAGATTGTTTTAAAATAATATTCATTCCTTCATTCTCTTGAACTAGATTCAGCATTTGTTCTCTAAGAATTGTAGTTAAAGTAAAAGGTTTTAAATATTCAGCTCTTTTATCTGCATCCATAGCTTGCCCCATTTTTGTTGTCATCAACTTTGATTTTGCTGTTGTCTCATCTATCAAAAATTTAATTTTACCACTTGACAACTGCGTTTGAACATAAGTATGGGCTTCTGTATTTATAGGTGCATTAGCTTTAATTAAATACATTGCATTTTCTTCAACACCTGCACCTTTAATCTTTTTAAACTCATTAACCATATCTTCTGAAGTTGCTCCATCTACTCCAAAAGGTGGAAGTTCATCTCCAGAATCTGGATCTATTTGAGTTTTTATCATAAAATCAACCAAGCCCGCGCCTAATCCATTTGCATCAATAGCGCAAATCTTAGCTTTATATTTATAATATAATTTTTTAATATGAATAGCTTGCATTTCAAAATCTTCTGCTTCATAAGTGTATAAATTAACTAAAGTTTTTAAACTTGCCCCTTGCGGATGAGGGGTCACTTTAATTACACTTACTTCTGTCGTGCATTTATAACGGCCTACATCAATTCCTAAAACATAATAAGCATTTTTAGAAGAGCGGCCACTATATTCATATTCTGGCTGATTTAATATTCTATATTTATCAAATTTTTCTGACTCGAAGAACGCATTTTCCGCGTCCCCGCTCCATTCAGACTCGTATTCACGCGCAAATGACGCGTCATTATACGTCGTATTATTCTATTGTTTCCAATAGTACTGACTATCTCTTACTTATCTTTTAGATAAGAACTCCTTTTCAAACTACGTACCAATAGTAGTCTTACTCCTCTTAACGAGGATAGTCGATACAGGTTCTATTTAAAATCCATTGTTTTTGCCTTTTCTTATACACTGGCAAATGTGTAAATTGACTTCCATAACAAATTTTCTTTATTTCACTAAAAGAATGATTTTAAATAGCTTCCCACGGGGTTCCACCTGCTAAATTATTTAGTTTAGGGTTCCCCGTTAGCATGCTAAACTGCATACCCCAGTG
>CANRPF010000036.1 GCA_947632375.1 uncultured Bacilli bacterium | reverse complement strand
ATTTAAGCAAATATACAACAGAATAATAAATAACTGATAAGTCTAGTGAAAACTAGGCTTTTTATTATGCCAAAAAATATTAATAGGAGGAATAACAATGCAATGTAAATGGATAAAACTAGAAGGAAATACAACAAAATACTACAGATGTAATTTAAAAGACAAAACAATAGACGAATATGAGTGTAGAAATTGTCCTATGTTTATAAAAGATAATAATACAAACGATATAGTAAATCAGTTATTTAATATGTTTGGAGGTAATTATGGAAGATAAAATTGAAGTTGGAGAATGGGTAAGACTAAAAGACGGTAGAATTAGAGTTTTTAAAAATATGTTAAGTGAAGAAGATGTAGAGTTAACTAGACCATATAATATAGCAAAAATAAAAGATATAGTCAAACATTCCAAAAACATATTTAAACTATTAGAAGGTGAAGATATAACTGTATTAGAATATTATGTTGGCAAATATAGGAAAAGAATTGCAAGAAGATTTGAAGTATTTAAAGCAGGACATTTAATAAGTTTTAGAAATGTATATTGTGATTTTTTGTACGATTTAAATGAACAAAAATTTTTAGATGGTAAAGGCTTTAATCCTAAAATCAAATCAATAGTAACACATGAACAATTTGAAAGCATGAAATATACAATATCAAAATAAAGCAGTCTATATAGAGAATTGGAGGTACAAGATGAGTAAAGCAGATGAAATAGAAAATAAAGAAATAAATTTAGTAGACATAGCAAAATTACAAAAATGGTATATAGATATTTTTGAACAGGAAGATAGTGATTATCCAGATTATAGAGAAATAGGTCAAAAGAATAGACATATACAAAGAATATTAAATAAAATTACACCTGATAAAGATGAACAAAGAAAAATATATGACATTATAGTACACGAAAGTTGGAATATGGAAGATAAAACATTTAAACCAATATGTGATGGAATAAGAGCATTAGGGTATAAAGTTATAAGTAAAGAGGTACAAGAAAATGCTAAGTGATATTAGTAAATGGAAAATTAAAGATGATGGTAGTATTGATACATCAGAAGGAGATAATATATTAAATGAATTTTATTTTCAAGATAAAAAATGGAGAAAAGAACATACATTAATTCCTAAAATATTAACAGATGAACAAAGAAAACAATATATTAAGGAATATCAACATAATTATTATATGCAAGTAACAAAAATAAAAAGAAAGCAAAATAGAGGTATATTAGATGTTAAGTAAAGAAGAAATAAAAGAAGTAAAAATAAAAAGTGCATCAAGATACGAATGTGCAGATATAAAAGTTGAATGCCCTAATTGTAAAGCAATATATACAGAATATGCGAATTGTGATGATGACTGGCATATTGTAGAATGTGATAGATGTGGAACTAAATATAAATATAGATATAATTGGTAGGTGGTTAGATGTTAAGTAAAGAAGAAATAGAAAAAGCAAAAGAAAGAGTAAGCAATTTAGGAAAATCAATACAAGCAAATTGTAAAGAAAAGTCAAATATGGCAACATCAATAGAAACATTTTTACAATACACACAAGAGCTAGAACAAGAAAATAAAGACTTAAAGAAAGGACAAACCTCTTTAATGTCTAGCAGAAAGAAATGGAAAGATAGATATTACAATTTAAAAGCAAAAAATAAAGAAGATATAGAAGAGTGGGAAAGTGTATTAGACTGTGCAAAATTTGAAATAAACAAATTAGAGCAAGAAAATAATAAGCAATCTAAAATAATAGATGAAATGGCTGAATATTTAGCAATAATAAGAGATTGTCCTAATGAAGATAAAGGTGCAAATTTAGATTGTGAAAATAGATGCTCTAATGATGATAGTTTATATGCAGAATGTTGGAAACAATATTTTGAAAAGAAAGTAGATGAAAAGTAAATGAAAGTTAAAGTAAAGAAAGAATTTAAGTTAGATAATAATTGTACAGCATATGAAGAAGATATTTTAAATTTAATAAGTGTAGATTATCAAGTTGATGGAGATAATTTATTTTTAATTTTAGAACAATTTAATAATATCTTTGTCGTATATTTCCAAAATGAATCTGATGCAAATGAACATTTAATATTTAATTATGAAGAAACAAAAAGTGTCGATTATGTATGGTTTAGAGAAGATGAAGTAAATAAAAGAATAGAAGAAGTTTGCAAAAAGAAAGATGAACAAGTAGAGTATTGGAAAAGTAGATTTATGAAGTTAATAGATAAAATATGATGAAAGAGGAAAAGTAAATGTGTGAATTATGTGAGCATCATAAAATAATTCTAACAAGAGAATGGAAAAAAACAGCTGGTTATGAACCTGAAAGAAATAGCAATTGCTATAAAGATTGGGTAAATTCGAAAGTTTTTGAACAATTGGAAATGTTTATTTTAAAAGGTAAAAATGATAAAAAAGCAGGACTTATGATAAATACAATAAGTGGTGCAAGATATATAGATATAAATTATTGTCCAATGTGTGGAAGAAAGTTGGAGGCGAAGTAAATGGAAGATCATTATAAAAAACAAATTCCAATAACAATAAATGGAGAAAAAGAAGATTTAAGTGCAATGCTAGTTGGTGCTGTAAGGTATGCTTTGGGAAGAAGAACATATATAGTAGATTGGACTTGTGAATTTATAACCAATAATATACATTTGCTAACCAAAAAAGATATAGGAGTAATGATTAGAGACATAGAAGAGCAGAAAAGTTATGGCTACGGAGATAAATGTGATGAAGAAGATTGGCTCGCATTATTAGATTATTTAAGAAAAGAGGAGATTAAGGTTGAATGATAAACAAATAGTAGAATATGTTAGAAAGCTAATAAAGGCAAACTTAAATCAATATATAGAAACAGGAGATACGAAAACAATACTAGCAGAAATATATAACTTAGATAATGATAAAGATAATAAGGTATTAATAGAACATATAAAAGGTGTAAAAGAATTACTAGAAAAAGCAGAGCGAATTATAGAGCAGAAATTATTAAGATAAAAGTAAATGATTTTAAGTAGGAGGGAATATGAGAGAGATAGAATTTAGAGGAAAAACAGGAACGACAAAAAAATCAGAATGGGTTTATGGTTATTATTATAAAGTAAAAAGCTTTTTTGATAATGAAAGTGCAGATTATATAACAGCAATAAAAAGTAATCACTTAACTGATTTTAGTGTAAATGAAGAAACGATAGGACAATATACAGGAATGAAAGATATAAATGGAATAGAAATATATGAGGGAGATATAGTAGCAGAAAAAGGACACTATGTAAATTCTGATAGACTATTATATCAAAAAATTCAATGGAAAGATAATTATGCTTGTTGGTTAAGAGGAGAATATCAAAGATTAACTCCTAAAAACATTGAAAGATACAAAATTGTAGTAATAGGTAATATATATGATAATCCAGAATTATTGAAGGAGGAAGTATGAATATAGATTTAAAACCAGAGGCAAAAGACATTACACTTTGTTTAAATACAATTTGTCAAAATAAATGTAAAAGGTATTATGAATCTTGGAAACCATCACAAATGCAAAGTTATATAAATCCTGCAAACGAGTATGATAAAGATGGAAATCAAAAGCCTTGCAAGGCTAGATTGGAGGAACTATGAACGAAGACAAAGAATTAGAAAAAGCAATAAAAGATGTATCAGAAATAGTAGACTTATGTGAAGATGATATAAAGAACAATAATAACAATGTAACAGCAACATTAGGTTTAGAAGATTTAAAGTCTTTGCAAATTATATTAAGAGAATTAAAAAATAGCATACCTAAAAAGAAAGTAGAAAATGAAATAGAAATATTAAAAGCACAATGTGGAGGAAATCCATATCATATACAGCAGACATTAAATGCTGAAATTAGACTTTTACAAGAATTATTGGAGGATAAATAAAATGGAAATAGATATAGATGAATTAGAAATTCAAAGGAGAGAACAAATAATAAAAAATGGGAAATATGCAAAATTAGAAATTATTGTTTCACAAGATGAAAATGAGCCTCCATCTTGCAATATACATATGAAAGAAATTAACAAGAAAACAATAGCAAAATTAATATTAATAGTAAGAGAAACATTAAAAAGCCTAGAAGAGGAATTTCCAGCAGAATCATTATATTCAAAATTGTTTATGAGTAGTAATACTAAAACATTTAGGAGTGGTAAATAGATGGACTTAACTAAAAGGCAAGAAAAACAATTAGAAAAGGTATTTCAAAATCCAAAACAATTAAGAAAATGGATAGATGACGTATATATAGATATGATAAACAAATGCGAACAACAAACCAAAACAATGATAGCAGAATATTTAGATATATATAGTATTTGTGTAGCTTATACTTTAAGATATGTATGTGGATTTGGGAAAAAAAGATTACCAGAAGTAATGAAACGTATATGGAATAATATAGATGCATTTAAAGAAGGCTATATCTCGGTAGACGATTGTGTAAAAGACTTACAGGATTATGGAATTATATTTAAAGATATAGTAAATTCTGAAAACAAGATAAAATGGAAAAATCAATAGTAGGTGATAAAATGAATAATAAAATAAATAAACAAGTGAAAAAATTTTTAGACAGAGAACTAAGACAATATAAGACTAATAAGAGAAAACTTATGAGATTAGAAGAAAAAGAAAAAGGCACAGAAGCTACTAGAATAACTATAATGTTAAAAGAAAGAATTGAGTATATAGATAACGTAATTATTCAATTAAATCCTTTTGAAAAAGAAGTGTTTAAGTTAATATTTTTCGAAGGACGAGATTGGTTATATTGTGAAATAAACAAAAATATCTCTAAATCTACATATTATAATGTTTATAATAAAATAATTGATTTATTGGCAGAAGAATGGGGAGAAATATAAGAATTATGTTGACCTCGTGGAAAAAATCGGGAAAATCGAGGGCAGTTTCTATGTTATACTACAAAATGTAGTAAGTATTAAGAAGAATAAGAAATTATTCATCTGTAATAGAGTTAGTAAGGCATCAACTTACTAGCTCTATTTTCTTATTTAGCCTTTATGTACTTATATTAATATACTAGATATTTAGTATAAGTACATATATATAAACTTTTAACTCCTTTTATAAATAATCTTAGTAACAAGAAATTCTAGTTATCTTGTTATAAATAGTATGTAGGATATAGAGCTGAATTATTAGGTATCTTACATAGTGTTTATATAAAGAAAGGAAAGTATTATGAATTTTAACATTAACAATAACAATTGGACAATTTTAGAAAAAGATACAAATGTAATGCTAGATAAATATAAAGAAGATATTGATGATAGAGCAACTTATGCTTTTGGAGTAACAATATATCCTACTCATGAAATCTGGATAAATAAAGATATGTGTTTAGAGCAAAAAATAAGAACATTAAAACATGAACTAACACATTGTTTTATTTATAACTATGGACTATATAATGTTCCAAGTTTTAATGAAGAAATGGTATGTGATTTAGTTGCTAGTATAAATAATTTTATAAATGAAGTAGTAGATAAATATAAGCAAAAAGAAACAATGCCATATTAAGTAGGTGATGTAAATGGCAAATGAACAGAACTTAAAACCATTAACCACGAATAAAGCACGAGAGATAGGAAGAAAAGGTGGAATTAAATCAGGAGAAACAAGAAGAAAAAGAAAGACATTAAGAGAAGAATTATTAGCACTATTAGCAACAGGTAATAATCAAAACAAGATGAGCCTTGCTATGATAGAAAAAGCATTGAAAGGAGATACAAAAGCATTTGAAGTAATAAGAGATACAATAGGAGAAAAACCAAAAGAAGAATTAGATATAGGACAAGACAAACCATTTGAAGTAAATATCAACATAAGGAAAAAATAAATATGGATATAGATATTACAGAAAAACAGAATCAATTTATAAATTCTACTGCATTTGAAACATTGTTTGGTCGGTGCAGCACGGAGGACGGTAAGTCTTATGGACAATTAATAGATGCATTTTTATATGCATTAAAATATTCAAAGTCAAAACAGATAATATTTCGTAGAACATATCCTGACCTAGAAAAATCTTTAATAAGAGTTAGCATAGAAATATATCCAATGCAAGTAGCTAGTTACAATTCAAGCAAACACATGTGGACATTTAAAAATGGTAGCATTATAGATTTTGGTTACATAGATAATGAAAAAGATGTATATAAATATCAATCAGCAGAATATGATGTTATCCGCTTCGACGAACTAACTCATTTTACAGAATATATGTATATATACATGATTTCAAGATGTAGAGGAGCAAACAACTATCCAAAAGGATTAAAAAGCTCTACTAACCCAGGTGGAATAGGACATAGTTGGGTAAAAGCTAGATTTATTGATATAGGACAACCTAATATAGTACATCAATTTGCAGAAGGATCAAGAATATTTATACCATCACTTGTACAAGATAATATGTTTTTGTTAGAAAATGATCCTGATTATGTGACAAGATTAGACAACTTACCAGAAAAAGAAAGAAAAGCATTAAAGTATGGAGACTGGGATATATTTGATGGACAATTCTTTTCAGAGTTTAGAAGAGACATACATGTAATAGAACCATTTGAAATACCAAGTACATGGAAAAGATTTAGAACAAGAGATTATGGATTAGATATGTGTGCAACTTTATGGATTGCAATGGATTGGAATATGAATGCTTATGCTTATAAAGAATTATATAAACCAGATTTAATTGTATCTGATGCAGCAAAACAAATAAATGATATGACAAATGAAAAAATAGATTGTGATTATGCTCCACCTGACCTTTGGAACAGAAACAAAGATACAGGGAAGAGTACATCAGATATATTTGCAGAAAGTGGACAATATTTAACGAAAGCAGATAATAACAGAGTACAAGGCTGGCTAGCAGTACATGAATGGCTAAAAGTATTTGAAGATGAACAAGGACAACTAACAAGTAAATTAAAGATATTTAACAATTGTACAAACCTTATAAGAACTTTACCAGCAGTAATACATGATGAAAAAAATCCAAATGATGTATCAACAGAACCTCACGAATTAACACACATGCCAGATGCTCTTAGATATTTTTGTACAATGAGACAATTACCACCAAAAATAAACAAAAAATTACCAGAAGGATACTACACAGATACTGAGTTAGAAGATTTAGGATATAAAGATGTAAATACACCTGTAAAAGTAAATGTAGTTAAATCTGTTTCAAGGAGGAGACGATAAAATGATTGAGTTATTATTAATAATACTAATTGCAGTAATGATAGCATTTATGGTAGCAATCATTGAGTTAGATGTTACTGTATATAAATTATCTAAAAAGGCTGAAACAGCAGTCAAAGAAAACAAAGAGAAAAGAATACATACACCAATGTCAAAAATTGATTTTGATAATCCTTTAAAAGGTAGGCAATATAATTACGAGAAGTTTAAGAACAAAGATGGTTTATACGAGCCTGTTAGAACTAAAAATGGAATAGAAATAAAGCCAAGAAAGGAAGAGTAGTATAGGTGGAAGATGATTTTGATGATATTGTAAAAGAAAAAGAAGCCAAAAGAAGAGAACTTATGTCAGACAAAGAAATAGAAGAAGCAGAACAATTTTTAGTATGGTATCGTAGAGCTTATAACGACAAGCAAAGATTAGGATTAACAAAAAAGTGGGAAGATATAAATAAATATTGGGAAGGCGATTTTGATTATGATGAAGATGTAGATCCAGCACCTAACACAAACATAACTAATTCTAATATAGAAGGAAAGACTGCTTTACTTTGTGACCAGACTATTGCCATTCAAGTAGACCCAAGAGAACCAGGAGACAAACCTTTTTGTGACCAAGTAAGAACTCTTGCAGACTTTATAAAAGAACGTAACAAAATGTACAGAAAAATAGAAGTACATGAGAGACGTAGAGAAATGACAGGGACAGGAATATTTAGGGTATTATGGGATTTTGATAAACTAGAAGGTAAAGGATTACCAATTATAGAACCAATACACCCTAGTAAATTGTTTATAGATCCTTCTATAACAGATATATATGATATACAAGAAGCACAATATATTATTGAAGCAAAAGCAAAGTCAATTTATTCTGCGAAGATTGAATATGGTAAAAAGATTGCGGATTGTATTATACCTAATTTAGACCCAGTTCAAAACATAATTCAAGAAAATGAGGAAGACCAATATGTACATTTAATGGTATGGACAAGATATAAAGAAGATGAAGAACTAAAATTAAGACTTGTAGAGATGTCTGGTGACGGAGTTATCTTGCGAGACACTAAAAAGAAGTTAGAAGAATACAACGGAAAAAAAGCAGAAGAAGCAATAGAAAAACATACTAAATTATTACAAGAAGGAAAAAAAGAAGAAGCTGAAAAAGTAAAAATAGATAAATTAGAGCTATTTCCTAATAGTAAGTATCCATACTTCTTAACACCTGATATGTATAGAGAAAATACAATATGGGGAAAAGCAAGTAGTGAACTTGTTTTACCTGTATCAGACCAAATAGATGAGATAGACGATAGCATATTAAGAAATGCAAGACTTACAGGAAACCCTATGGGAATTGTTGCTAATTCTTCTGGGATAGACCCAGAAAAGATAGTAAATGAACCAGGACAGATGATACCTTCAAATGATATTAATGGAATAAAGTGGCTTGCTCCACCTACTATTCCTACTTATATAACAAATAAAAGAACAGAACTGATAAACAATGATAGACAAATAGTTACTAGATTTTCAGACCAAATGATAGGAAAACAACAAAATGGTATTGATACGGCAACAGAAAGTTTAGCTTTACAAAATAGTGGCAATTCAATGATAGAACATAAGAAAGGACTATTACAGGAGACATTGTCAGATGTATTTGAGTATTGCATAGAACTTGCTTTACTTAACTGGAATACAACAATGTTATTTAGGATAACTGGTAAAAATGGAGAAGATGATTTTACTTCGTTTAATCCTGATAGTTTAAACCACGTTCCTGTATTAATAGAATCTGATTCAGAATATAGAAAAAAATACCTAGAAAAAAACAGTGAAGCAAAAGAGGAAGATTATAAATATATGCAATCAGATGATGGGGAAACAAGAAAGGTAATGTTTGATTTGTCTGTGTCGGTAGGTGCTGGACTTCCTAATAATAGGGCATACAGATATTCTATTGTAAGACAAGCTTATGCAGATAAGGCATTGACTAAAAAAGAATATAGAAACTATTTAGTAAAGCAATTAGGATTAAATATTCAAGAAGTTCCTGAAAGTATACAGGAACAACAAGAATTAGGTATATTTGATAATAATCAAGAACAGACAATACAAGAAAACAATCAACAACCAGGACAAATACCATTAACTCAAAATGCTAATATAGAAGGTTTAACATCAAATGGCAATGTAGCAACATCATATATGAAAGGAGTATAAAAAATGGATTTAGGAGATTACAAAGTTAAAAATAAAACTAAATGCGAATGTGGACATGAATTTACTATAAAAGATATGAAGAAATTACAACGAATTAATGATGATAAATTTTACGGTGGAATAGTTAGACATGTAGATGAAATCAAATGTCCTGTATGTTCACGAGACACACTTTTACTAATTAAACAAGTAGGACAAACTTATATAGTAAAAGACATAGCACAAAAAGACGAAATTGTTTCTGACAACAAAATGGTACAAAGTGAAACAAATAAAGAAGAGAATAATACAGATAATGAATTTATATGTCCTGTATGTCAAAGAGCTTTTAAAAACAAAGCAGGACTTGCTGTACATATGAAAACACATAATACTTAGATATTAATTAAAAATTAATATAAATTGAGCAGAAAAGCTGGCTAAAAATCTAAAATATGAGGAGTAAACCTGGCGAAAAATCTACATGAGGACAAAACCTGGCTAAAAATGGAAAGGAGAAACATCATGGACGAAGAACAAGAAGGAATTAACTTAGAGGCAGTTAATTTAGGAACAGAAGATTCTATTAAATTACCTACTGTACAAGAGGAGGAAACAGAAACAGAAGAAGTATCAGATGTGGAAACAAATGCTAATGATACATTAGATGAAGAAAAAGAATCTTTAAGAAAGGGAATTAATGCAGAACGCAAGGCAAGAAAAGAAGCTGAAAAGAGATATAAAGAACTTGAAGCTAGAATGTCTGCCTTGGAGAATGCAAATAAGTCACAAGAAAAAACGACTTTGGAAGAACTTATTGAGAATGGTGTAGATGAAAGTATAGCAAAATCAATAGCAACAGCTATCGATAAAAAACAGTCTAGTTCTCAAAAGATAGAACAAGAACTTTCTGAAATGAAATTCAAAAATGAGTTGTTAGAAAAGTCAAAGGACAGTAATTTTTCTGACATATTAGAGTTTGAAGATGAAATCAAGACCTTAGTCGACAAGGGATTGTCAATCGAACAAGCATATTATGCAACTAATTACGACAAAGCCAAAACTATTAATACTAATAGTGAAGTGACAAGAAAAGTAGAGGCAAAGCTACAAAATAATCAGGCTAGAAAAGAAATACTAGATGGGATTAATTCAAATGCAGGGGGAGCTGTAAACAATAGTGATAAAAAGTCAAAGGCAACATCAAAGGAAATTGCAGCAGCAAGACTTGCTGGAATTGATATTAACGATTATTTAGCAGCAAAAAAAGCAGATTCATTAAAGCAATATAACAATTACCTATCTGCTAAGAAGAAATAATTTCTTAATACTTCTATATTTACTATAAATTTTAATAAATATAGGAGATGATATTATGGCAACAGAAGCTGCAATGATGACAAGAGACAACTTTGCAGAATTATTAACACCAATTCACAAAAAAATATTTTTTGACAGTTACAATGAAAAACCATTAGTATACAAAAGCATATTTAAAACTGACAAAATGGACGCCAAAAAACAAACATACCCACATTTAGGAGCATTTGGTTTATGGCAAACTAATACAGAAGGAAGTAAATTCAATCATGATAAATTTGATGAAGGAGAAGTTGCTTCTTTCGAGGCAAAGAGATATGACAAGGCATATCAATTAACATGGGAATTAGTACAAGACGATTTATACAATGTAATGAAAGGTATAGGTAATGGAGGGTCTGCCAAAGGTCTTGGTAGAGGATTAAGAGCAACAGAAGAAGCAGAAACAGCAAGTGTAATCCTAAAAGGTTTTGACAATACTGGTTATGATGGAAAAGCTTTATTTGCAAAAGACCACCCATTAATCAATTCTGAATCTGAATGTTCTAACTTAATAGAAGGACCTTTAACAGATGAATCTTTAAAAGCAGCATTAACATTAATGAGATTACAAAAAGACGAAGCAGGTATTCTAATTTCCGCTTCTGCTACACAATTAGTAGTATGCCCTGAATTAGAGTTTACTGCGAAAGCTATTGTAAATTCTATTTTACAAAGTGGAACAAGCAATAATGATGTTAATACTATTCCTAATTTAACAGTAAGAGTGTGGGATAATTTGTCTGACCCAGAAGGAACTATGAAGCCATGGTTTATTCAAGATACAAGCCTTGACAACTTATTGTTCTTACGTAGAGAAGAACCAATCTTTGGTTCTGAAAAAATTCAAGACCAAATGGATTACAATATGTATGGATATACTCGTTTTGATGTTGGCTATTGTGATTGGAGAGGACTAGTAGGTTCAAAAGGTGTAAGTGCATAATAAATACTAAAAATAGGGGAGGCAACATTATTATTGCTTCCCTTAATTTTAGGAAAGGAGAAGAAAAATGGCAAAATCTTATGAGCAAATAAGTAATAATAATTCAAGTTCTAGCGGTAAAACAGATGCTAACATTGCAAATGATGCTCTTCATTTAGGTGGAATACCTGCAGAAGAATACGCAACAAAAAAATATGTACAAGATTATCATGATAATAAAGAAGCAGCTTTAAGGAAATACATTGATAAACAAGACAATTCTAAATTAGATGAAGCAAAAGAATATACAAGAACCATGATAAGAAACCAAGATTTTAGTAGTTTTGCAAAAGATACAGATGTACAAGCCCTAGATACAAAATTAACAGATAAAATAAAAGAATGTCATACGAATTGTGAAAACAAAATAAATGATGTTGTAAAAGATGTCAATGCAAATTTTAGTGATGTTACAAAAGGTATTGAAAACCTAACTAAAAGTACGAGCGATTTAGGTAGCAAATATGATGAGCTTTTTCAATCTGTCAGTGATGGAAAAAAGAAAGTAGCAGGGGCTATTACTGACAAAGGGGTTACTACCTCTGCTACTGCAACATTTGATACTATGGCTACAAATATAAAAAAAATAGATAGCGGAGGATTAGATACATCTGACGCAACAGCCACAGAGAAAGATATTAAATTAGGAAAAACAGCTTACGTGAAAGGTAAAAAGATATATGGAACTAATGTTGAAGTAGATTTATCTCAAATAACTCCAACTTATGGAACAGATACAACAAAAGCAACTGCTACAGCTTCGGATATTCTATATGGTAAGACAGCATATGCTAATGGACGATTACTTGTAGGAACACTACAAAATAACCAAGTAGAAGAAATCTATGGACTAGCAGAAGAAGATTATATAGTAAATGATGTTGTTGGATATTCTGGGTATTATATCCCACCTGAAAATGAAGTACTTGTTAAGTCCACTGGTGTATTTGGAATATCTCAAAATGGTGAACGTTTTGTAGGTCAAGTAATAACGCAAGATGAAACACAGACAAGATATATCCAGAGTTTATTTATGAATGATTTGAGAGTATCTCCATTATCAGGTTTAAAATCTCTATATTCATTTGAAGAATTAGGTTTAGATCCAAGCAAAGACGTAGATTTTATAAAAATAGGAAATTCTGGATTTAATGGTAGTTCAGATGAAGCACTGCTTTGTATTGTTCAAGGAGTTAATATTCATATTTATAGGTATGATTTATTATATTCGAATGGCTATATTGGATATCCTTATGGTACAGATGAACCATGGCATTGGCATGAACAGTTAGAAGCCACACCACTTTGTTGTACTCATGCTAATCAAAGTCCAAATGTGTTTGCATTTCTTTTTAGAAAAAATGATGGAAATTTAAATTTTTGCATAGCTGAATTAATATCTGATTTAAAAATTTTACAAATAACTAATAGTAATACTTTTTTTATGTCTGAAAACAGGCGTGCAATACAATTTTCTGTTAATGACAATTATTTATATGCTTGTTTACAAGCACATGCATCAGACCCGTCTGGTGACCCAAGTGGAGGTTGCTTCATTATAAAAATAAACAAAGATGATTATTATTCTTTTAATGGAAATACCACTATAACAGAAGGTCCTGTTGCAATTTTACCAAATGAAACACAAGCTATGAAAAGAGGATATTTATATGATATTCGTTTTGATACTGATACCATGAAAGTTGTATTTGAAAATCAATCAGAAATAAATTATGTTGATAAAGGCGGAACAGCAAGATATACAGGATTCTCTAGTAATGGAGAATTTTATTACTTTAATAATTTTAATACAAAATATGGTAGCGAATTATATGGTGGCGGATTAAAAAGTTGCAAATTATACATATATAAAGTAGATTTCAACTCAAAAGAAGCATGGACTCCTATACAAGAAATATCTTTACCTCTTCAAAAGCATGTTAATGATACATTTGAATTTTCTCCTGATATGTCTTTTTTTACAGCAGGAAATGCAACTAATCTTTATAGAGGTAGAAAAAATTATTATCAACAAAAACTCATAGGAGTTAAATATCGTGGGATGAATTTTTATTCTAATACACAATTACAAGGCTTAAATGCAGTGCCAACAGATGTTAAGTTAGGAAAAACTTTCCTTGGACTTGCAGGTCACCCTGAAAGTGGAACTATGGAGGTGGGAGAATGATAACAGAATTAAAAATGAGTGAATTAAAAGATTTGTTTTTTTATGTTTTTGGTATTGTTCCTCTTCAAAACTATAACGTTGTAGGAGATGGAATAACAGACAACAGGCTAAATATACAACAAGCAATTTATGATGCAATAGAAGTTGGAGCAAAATATATATTTGTTCCAAAGGGAAACTATTATTATTCAAATACTTTGTTTAAAACAAGTGAAGTAATTTTTATTGGGAATAGTGTAGATACTCATATAGAAGGAATTGATATAAGACAATTTCCAGATTTATGGAATGAAGCTCAAAGTAGTTCTAGTGCTTTATTACCAATAGGAGGTATTACCTTATATGCAGGTAAAACTATTCCAAAGAACTATTTAGAGTGTAATGGACAAGCAGTAAATACAGAAGAATATATGTCTTTGTATGAAGTGCTAAATGGAGAAGTAGAAGAAATACAACCAGAATTTAATATTCCTAATCTAACAACAGAGAATGAAACAACCAAATATATTATAAGAGCAAGGTAGGTGTTAGAAATGGGATATATAGTAAGTAGAACAACTGTAAAACAAGTTTTAGATGATATTAAAGTAAGACTTCCTCATGTATACGAAGAAGAGAGCTTGTTCTTATGGATAAATGAAACTATGAAAAAAATATACAAAGATTTAAGCTTGCAGGAACAATATTCCTTTAATACTAGGAAAGGTCAAGACTTATATGTGCTTCCAGAGGATTGCAGTATAGACATGATAAACAGTCTAACTATATCAGAAAAAGCAAGAGACCAAAATAATCCATATGATTGGGGAAACTTCAAAGAGATTAAATCATATTTACCAAATGAAAGAATGAGTGATATAGGCTATTATGATGGTAGAGAAGGAACAATAGGAATTTTTCCAACTCCAAAGGACATAAGAAAAGTAGATGTCTATTATATGAAAAAGCCACAGATGATAACTTCATTAGATGACTATATTCAGTTAGACGATAATTATATAGATTTAGTTAAGTATAATGTAATGTCGATTATAGCAATGTCAGGACATAATCCAGATATAGAACTTGCTAATGAATACATATTACTTTATAACAACTTAGTTCAAAAAGCTAATGAAAACAAAAATGAACAGCAGCAAAGATACCCTGTTATAAGAAAAACACATTTTTATAGAAGGAGGAGATAAGATTGCAAACAAATCCTTATTTACAAAGTATTAACTATAAAAGTAATAATCAAATAAATTATTTGGCTGGTGGAATAAGCAATATTTATCCTCCTTCATGTATACAAGATGATGAATGTCAAGACATGTACAATATGTGTTTAGATAATTATCCTGCAATAAGAACAAGAATCGGAAGAACTATGGTAAAGAATCCAGGATTAAAAGGAGAACCTATAAAGTATTTTGGAGTCGCTGGAATAAAGTATTTATTTTATATACAGGGAGATAAATTAAAGGATATGTCTGGTGATGTTATAGCACAAGGCATAAATGGTACTAAGTTTAGACATGTATATTATGCAGATGGAAATAGTGAATACATGATTTTATATGGCGAAGATGTACAAGCTGTGCGTTTTAAACTTCCTTTATCAGCAGTAAATACTCCTGAAATTATGCCACTTCCAGAAGGTGTAGATTGTTTTGAACATATGTGTTACCACAAAAACAGAATGATGGCAAGTAAAGGAAATATGTTGTATTTTAGCTCACTTCAAAATCCTATGGATTGGTCAAGTACAGAAAATAGCAGAGAATACAGGGTAGAAAACTGTAATCAGATAACAGGTTTAGTAAGTTTTGATGACAAACTAATCGTGTTTAGTCAAGAAAACATGCATTTATATTATGGTTCAGAAGTAGTTTCAGGATTAAGTAATTCATATACTTGTGTAACATTAGATAACAATATAGGCTGTTATGATCAATGTACATTAAAAATACATAACAGCATGCTTTATTGGCTATATGGAAGACATATTTATGAATATGATGGAAGTTCAATAAGGGCAATAGAAGAACCTAGTAGCAATAATGGTATTACTCGGTGGAATAAAAAAATATATCTATGGTATTACGATAAATGAAGCTAAAAATGTATCTGTTGCTGGAAGTGAAAATAAAGTATATTTCTGGTTTCCTGATTATAAGTTTTTCTTGATATTTGACCAAAGACTGCGTAAATGGACAAAAGAAGTACAACCTACGAATGTAGTTGAAGAACTAGATTACGTTAGTATATGCGATAGTTACAATGACCTGAATTTTAGTCAAACTCCAAATCCTGTTTATGCACTAACTGCAAATGGAACAATATATGAAATAACAGGAGGAAGGAAAGACGGAATTAATTATATACAAACTTATGGGCAAGATGAATTTACAGATAATGAAGATATTATATATAGAAGATCAATTCCCTTTTATTTAAAAACAAAAGAGTTTAAAAATGGAGTACTAAGTAAAAAGAAATCACTATCACAAATATGGTTTAACTATGATTTAACAGGTACTGCTAATATAAAGATAATTACACATGATGGCAGAGAAAAAGAAATAAAAGATGCTTTACCACAGGGGATAAATAGAACGGAATGTGTTCTTGTTTCAAACGATATGCAAAATACTGATAGTTATACTTTTGAAATTTATGGCGAAGGAGACCTTACTATTTATGCTATGGAAAGAGTAGATAGAACACATACACGATAATAGATGTTCTATAAAAAAAGCAGAAAGGATATATACAATTATGTATTTTAGACAATATACAACTAATCAGGATACTTTAAAAGAATGGTCAAGACAATTAAGTATAGTAAATAAAGGAAATTATCCTTTATATGATACAGAAGATAAAACATTAAGTCATTGGAAAAACATCTTAAATCAAAATGTAGGAATGAATACTTTTGATTTAGGAAGTAGTACAGATGCAACAATTA
>CANRPF010000035.1 GCA_947632375.1 uncultured Bacilli bacterium | reverse complement strand
CTATTACACAGTTCGATGTATCAGTTTTCATACTATCAAACTGTGTTTTTTTAGTCAAATCACTGATTTTTAAATTTGGAGCGAAAAATCGCTTAGATTCTTTATTTCTTTCTTATACTTTTTTAAAATTGGGGCCTTTTTTAGCTCCAATTTTAAAAATCTATATATTTTAAAAAAATCGCATAAAATTTTATGCGATTCTAAAACTATTTTAGGTTAACCTAAGGAATACCTACAATGAATAGAAAAAAGAAATAAGTATCCCTACACCAAAAATAATTTGATGCTTAATTAATTTACTACATAAGGGTCTGACTTTGTTCCTTGACCGGAAATTGCTACATCTTTATTTAATGTCACTGCTGGACGATTTTGGCAAGAATAACTCATACATTGACAATCTAAATATTTATTTTGCACGCCTGTTTCAATAGCACCATTTGTGGCCAATACAAACCAATCAACATCCAAATTAAGATAATTAGTTTGTGATTTATAATATTCAGTAGATGTTGATGTATAACCAGCATATGCTACTTCTGTTGCATTTAATAATCCTATATAGGCATTATTTGAACTAATAATATTTCCAAAAGCAATACTTAATGGTTTATTAATGAAAAATTCTTTAGATAATGTATAATATTTCTCCTTTTTCCAAGTATCGTATTTTAAAGAAGATTGATATGATGATAATTTAGTTTTAAAAAAACTATCTAAATCTTCACTTATTGTTGCGTTAGATTTTGATGTAGAGTTTTCACATTTTTGAGTAGAGTCTTCCAATACTATCTTTGTGCTTCCGTCTCCTTCTACTCTAACTATTCTCCAACACATTTTAGCAAAATTAATATAATTATCTTCTACTCCGCCCCTATAATAATAAGATACTCCTAAATCATCGTTCATTTTTGATAGTGTACTTTCTGCACTTCTGTCGGTTGATTCAATAGAATATGTTATTACAGTTTCACCATTTTCTTTATATATTTCATAAAGATTTGTTGACCAATTGGATGGATTAGCATATGGACCACCATATCTATTTTGAATATATTTTCCTTTCACCACTTCATAAGCACTAGAGCCTGAAACAATTTTAGGATTTATTAATGTGTATGTTCCTTTTATTTCATCAAAAGTATAATCATCGCTATATATATAATACTTATCACTTTGAAAACTAGTATTCCATTGAGTTTCCTCTGTTCTTTCTTTACTAATATCAGTTGAATCAATACCGGGTCTTGATAATGGTGTTTCTCTATATCTAGTTCCATTTGTTCCTAATAACGAAGTGTTTATTATTTTATATGCTAAACTATCTTTTTCATTTTTATATGGATTTACATCGATTTCATCCTTAATGTTAACTTTTGCAGAGAACTTTTTACCCATATCTATTGACTGATCTACATCATCATAATTTTTATATGTAACAGTTAATACATATTCTTGTGTTACATCCTTTTCTATTGAATTTGACACTATCGGCATATCGCTTATAGGAAAAGTTTCTTCTTTTACTCCATTACAGCCTCTTGCACATGATAATGTATATACCAAATCATTTTTTCTTGTTAATGTATTTGTTACATCTTCTAAAACTACTATATAACTTACAGTAGCAGATCCTGTATTTTCTACTGTAAACGTTTTTTCTATTTTATCTCCGGGCATCATGGTATCTTTTTTTATAACACCATTACCATCTGCATATGTTAACTCTAAATCTGCTAATGTTCCTGATATACTTGTCGTACTTGAATTTCCTATTATTTTTGTCATGAAATATGCGTATGTTATTCCAATTAATGCGAGCGTTACAATTATTATCCCCACTATACTTACTACTATTCTTTGATTTCTATTCATTTTTACTCCTCTTTTCTTTTAATAAATATTTATTAATGTCTTTTTTTCATTGAAAAAAAGACATTAATAAATATTTATTAATGTCTTTTTTTCATTGAAAAAAAGAATTGCGATAACTTTCTTGCTATCTTCATATTTATTATGTCATAAATTGATGAAAAAATACCCCATCAAGTAGTTGGGGTATTATTTGAAAAAGTTATTTTAAAATTTGTTGTTGATAGTTTTAGATAACCTTGATAGCTACCAAAGCTTTTTTTAAATTGTTCTTTATCGTATATATATAATTTTTTTAATTTCTTTGTTATTTTTCTTATTGTTTGATTATTATATCTTATTTCTATGTATTTATTGTTTATTAATTTGAATTTATATCCTAGAAATGATATTCCATTACTTAATTTATATATATTTGATTTATTATTAAGCGTTAGATTTAATTTACTTATTTCTTTGTTTATTAATATAAATGCTTCTTTTAATCTTTCTTTATTAGTATCTAATATTAGTAAATCATCCATATATCTTATATAATACTTAAATTTTAATTCTTCTTTTATATAATGATCAACATCATTCATATAAAAAACAGCAAGTATTTGACTTGTTAAATTACCTATAGGAAGTCCTTTACCTTTTTTATAATTTGGTATTTTTTCTATCATTTCAATTTTCTTTAATTTTTCATTATCATTTATATTTAATTGTTTTATAGCATTTATTTTATTTTGTTTTAAATTTTTTATTGTTGTATTTACATATTCTTGATCAGTAGATTCTATAATAGTTTTTATAATATCTAATGCTTCTTTATCTTTTATATATTTTTTTATTTTATTTAATAATATTTCATGATCTATATTATAGAAATATTTACTTATATCTAATTTTAATACATAAATTTCTTTCTTTTGACATTTTAATATATTTATATATTTAATAAATGTATTAAAAGCATATTTAGTACCTTTTTCTTTCCTAGTTGCTACATTAGTATCTATTAATTTAGATTCTAATGTATCTAATAAAATATATTTAGCGACTAAATGATTAACTATTTTATCATTAATATTTTCACTCATTATTATTCTATATTTAGGATCATTTATAAAAAATATTTTATAATTACCAAATTTATATTTATGATCTTTTAGAAACATTAAAATATTTAATATATTAGTATTTAAATTTAAACTATAATTATATATTCTATCTTTATTTCTATAATTTCTTTTTATTTTATTAAATACAGTTAATGCATTATCATAATTTAATATTTTTTTATATAAATTATTTTTAACTTTCATTATTATTTCCTAAACTATAAGTAATATTTTTTATATCAGTAATAATTCTTAATGTTGATAAATATCTCTTTTTTATTATTAACTCTTTAGAATATATATTTCCAATTAAAAAATCTATCATCATTATATTAACTTTAATTTCATTTATATATTTATTTCTTATATTACCTTTATTTACATTTGCTCTAATAGTATTTTCTATCATTTTATATACTTCATCATTTAGTTTTATTTTAATAGAAGTTTCATTTTTAGGTAAAGCTGGAAAAATATATTTTTCCATATATAAAAGCAATGCTTTTTCTTTATTCATTAAAATAAATTTATCATTCATATCCAATAACTCCCTTAAATATAATAATAACATAAAAAAAGATATTGATTTCAATATCTTATAATTTATCATTTTCTTTATAATATTTTTTTGCTATATTTAATCCTTCTTTTAATTGAGTTAAATCTTCTACATTAATATCTGTTTCTATTTTTTTATTTATTGCACCAAATCTCATAAACTTACTATTAAATGCTAATAATTTAAATAATTTTATAAAGTCATATATAATAACACCTAATGCTGGCAATAATATAACTAATATCCATCCAATTTTATCTGCTATTAAAAATTGTAATCTACCTAATTGAGGAATTTTAAATAATACTTTACCTAAAACATCACTTTCATTTACAGTAGATTGATCCGCAGTTGGATTATTATCTCCTTTTGTGAAATAAGAATGTGTTCCATCAGCATTAGTTATTACTTCTACAACTCTATGCGTTACTGTTAAACCTTTAGATACATTACTATTTGATATAAATGTTATAACGTCTCCTCTTTTTATACTATCTTTTTTGCTAACACTTAAATTGACTACTACATCATATACTTTGATATTTGGTTCCATACTAGGACTGACAATTGTATAAAGACCAAATCTTGGAATATTTGCAGTAGGATTTTTTTCATATGCTTTTAGAGAAACAAAATAGTACAAAAAGAATATTCCTAAAAATATTAGGACTACTATAACTGCATAAGAAAGCAACTTTAAGGCTTTATTAACATAATATTTAATTTTCTTTCTGCGTTCCCTTTTATTCATTTGAATCACCTTAATATTTTATTTATTAATTGTAGGTATTTCTGTAACTTCAACAGTTATATAAGCTTTTAAAACTTTTCCTTGATCGTAATTTTGTTCTTCTCCTGTTTCTTTTACCCAAATTTCAAAAGTCCATTCATCTTTTGAAGCCATACCACCAATATTACCACTACCAATTAAAATTCTTTGTTCTGTGTCTTGATTAGCAGTAGATGGAGGTATATATCCGACTTCAATACTACCTTCTTCTATTGGAAGTTCATTTTCTTTAGGAGTAAAAATTGTTTTATATGTATCGTTTTCATCTCCAAATTTCATTTTTGCTTCTTTACTATTTGTACCTGGAGTAGGTTTAGTTAAGAAAACTAGATTATCAGATTCAAAAGTATTTTCTGTTATATTTAAATATACACTATAACCAACTGTAACTTCTCTTTCCATATCATAAGGACTCATTAATGAAAACTTAACAATATTATCAGCCTCATCTTCATTTGTCCATTTAGGTCTTCCAGGTAAGACATCAACCAAATTGACAACATTACCATGTTCAAAATTAATTACTCCTAAACTAACTGATTTATATGTTGCATTATTTTCTGTTATATTACCTCTTACAATTGCAGTAAAGTATGCAAAAGTAGTACCTATAACGGCAATTAATAGGATTGCTATACCTAATATTGTTAAAATTATAGTTGAGCCAAAGTTTTTTTCTTTTTTCAAACCTATCATCCCTTATAATATAAATCTTACCATGTTAATATTAAAAATTCAATATTAAACAAACAAAAAGACAGAAACAATTCTGTCTTCTTATATAAAAAAAGGAAGAAAAAAATAGTGTGAGTTTGAGTCTAAATATCGTATAGGATTTGTAAAAATAATAAAAAACTTCCTTTTTTCAATTATAATTTAACAAATTAATATGAATTATTTATGAATTTTTAGTAATTTCAAAATAAAATTTTGTCCCTTTATTTATCTTACTTTCTACACCATATTTAAAATTATGTTTCTCTAATATATTTTTAACTATAGAAAGTCCTATTCCACTGCCAATTTTATTACGTTTATGATTTTTTTCGTTTTTATAATATTTATCCCATATTATATCTAACTCTTTTTCTTTTATACCTTTTCCTGTATCTATTATATTTACTAAATAAGTTTTTTTCTTTTCTATTATTTCTATTTTAACTGTTAAATCTTTTCCTGTATAGTTTATAGCATTATTAACTAAATTATATATTACTTGATATATTTTATTTGGATCAGCTTTAACCATTGCTTTTTCTGGTATATTAAGTTCAAATTTATAATTTTCTAAATATTCTATTATTTTATAATTTTTAACTATTTTTCTAATTAATTCACATAAATCAAAAGTCGCAATATCTAATTTTTCTCTATTAGCTTCTAATTTACTTAAATCTAATAAGTCATTAACTAAAATATTTAATCTATCCGTTTCACTAATAATTATTTCTAAATTTTCTACACTTTTTTCTTTATCATTTATATTTATATCTCGAATCATTTCAGCATAAGCTTTTATCATAGTAAGAGGAGTTTTTAAATCATGTGAAACATTTGCTAACAAATCCCTTCTTAATTCATCTGTTTTATTAATTTCTTCACTTGCAAATAACAAAGCTTCACTTAATTCATCTAACTCTTTTATATTTGTTTTACTTAAACTAATTTTATTACCCTTAGCTAATTTTTTAGCTTCATTAGTTATTTTAATAATATGTTTATTTAAGAACTTAGAAATATAAATAGAAACTATTATTGCAATTATTATAGCGATTAATGTTATATATATTAACTGTTTATGTAATGCACTAGTAGTACTATTTACATCTTCTAAAGCAGTATTTAATACTATTACTTCATTATTATTTAATTTTATATTATATAAAATACTTTTGCTATTATTATTGGGATTAATTATTCTTATAACTTCTTTTTTACTACTACTATTTTTAAAACTTTCAATAGATTTAGTTATTTTAGAATTTTGATTATATAAAAGACAATCATTATCTAATCCATTAAAAAGATAAACATCATCATTATAAATATATTCCATACAAATATCATTTCTGTATGCAATATTTTCTAATTCAAAAGAATTATAACTATTATTTTTTAAACTTTCTGCAACATTAACTAATTTATTTATTTGATATTTTTCAAAATTAATTGTCAAAAATATAATTTGAAAAGCCCAAAGAATTAAAAGAATCATTACTGAAAATGCTATCAGTAATGCCATAGTTTTAAATCTTATACTATTTAATTTATTCTTGATATTCAAATTTATATCCTACCCCTCTTACTGTTTTTATACATGATTTATACTTATTTAATTTATTTCTTATTAACTTTATATGTGCATCTATAGTTCTATCTTCAGCTTCATAATCATATCCCCATACTTTTTCTATAATAGCTTCCCTAGTTAATGCAATTCCTTGATTTAACAAAAACATCTTTAATAAATCAAATTGAGTATGAGTAAATTCTATTTGTTTATCATCTATTTCTACTGTTTTAGATAAATCATTTAATTTAATACCACCTACTTCAATTATAGATTTATTTATAGCATTTCTCTTACTTACTGCTTTTATTCTTGCAATTAATTCTTTAGGACTAAATGGTTTAGTAACATAATCATCTATACCTAAATCAAATCCCATTAATTTATCATATTCATCCACTCTAGCGGAAAGCATTATTATTTTTACATCACTTGTTTTTCTTATTTCTTTAACTGCTGTATAACCATCCATTTTAGGCATCATTATATCCATAATTAAACAATCATACTTATTAGCTTTAAATAAATTTATAGCATCAATTCCATTATCACATTCATCATAATCTATATTTTCTATTTTTAAATATTCTTTGATAACATTTCTAATTAAAGCTTCATCATCTACAATTAGTACTTTCATGATACACCTCAGTAAACAATATTATATCAAATATATGAAAATAAAGTGAATTTTAACATAAAAAAAGATTGATTATTCAATCATTTATAACGAAACATTATGATATATATCAGTAACATCTTCTATTTCATCTAATAAATTATAAAGTCTTAAGAATAACTCTTTATCTTCACCTTCTAAAGTAACTTTTTCTTTTGGATACATTCCAACTTCATCTACTTCATAATCAATATTTGGTATAAATGACTCTAAACAATCTTTTACAGCATGTACATCAGTTGGATTCATAGTAATAGTAACTATTCCTTCTTCGCTTTCCAAATCAATTATTTCTATACCACTATCTAATAATTTTTCAAAAACTTCTTCTTCATTATCATATTTAAAAGATAATACTCCTAAATAATCATAATTATAACTAACACTATTAGTTACTCCTAAATTTTTATGAACTTTATTAAAAGCAGCTCTTACAAACCCTACAGTACGATTAACATTATCAGTTAAAGTTTTTATAATTAAAGTACTTGCTCCAGGACCAAATCCTTCATATATTACTGTTTGATAATCATCCCCACTTGCTCCTTTAGCTTTATCTATTGCTCTATTTATAATATCACTTGGAACTTGACTTTTCTTAGCTTTCTCAACTATTCTTTTTAAATTTATATTTGTATCAATTTCAGGATTACCTTTAGCAGCTAAATATATTTCTTTTGCAAAAGTACTATATAACTTAGCTTTTTGGGCTCCTGTTTTTTGAATACTTGCTTTTCTTACTTCATAAGCTCTTCCCATATTCACACCTCGCAATTATTATATATTTTTTATATTAATAATTCAATAATTAAGTTTATAAACAAAATCATTAATTAATTTATTTTTACTTTTTAATTGTTTTCTTTTTATATATTTAATTATTTTATTTATCTTATATACTTTATAATAATTAATATTATTATCTTCTAAAATATCTTCAATACTTTTTAATATTATATTTTTAATTTTAAAAGTTCTATATTTTATTTTTAATAAACTTATTAATTTTGTATCTATATTCTTTATTAATTTATCATAATTTTTATATTTTTTAAAATAGTATTTATAACCATCTAATTTACCAAAATATAATAAAGTATCATAATATCCCATATAATAATTATTTAATATATCTTCATTATTAAAAAATATTATAGATCCTGTTGATTTAGTTGGAACAATTTCTTCTATATCTACTTTAGAAAAAACTTTCTTTTTTAAAGTTCCATTTATTCTTATTGCATATATTTTATCACAACCATTTTTTTCTAATATACTTATTGGTAAATTATTAGTAAAACCACCATCTAGATAATATGAATCATCTATTATTTTATTCATTTTAAAAAATGGAAGATAAGAACTTGCTAAAATATATTCTCCTAATTTACCTTTTTCAATATCTTTTAAAGTTAATTCTAAAGGTTTTAAATCTTTTAATCTTATAGTAACTAATCCTAAATCAGTTTTACTTTTTCTTATTTTATCTTCATCTATATATTCATCTATTATTTTACGATAATTAGTTATATCTAATCCTTTATTTTTTATTATATTTTTTAATTCTTCAAATGATTCATGTAAAATTTCTTTATTTAATTTAAAATCTTTATGTAAATTAACAAAATTATCACTTAATCCAATAATTTCACTACTAGCATCCAACCATAACTTTTTTGCAAGTCTTATATTATCTTGTACAATTAAAGCTGCATTCATTGCTCCTATACTTGTACCTGCTATTAAATCAAATTTAATACCTAACTTTCTCAAAGCAATATAGGACCCTATTTCATAGGATCCTTTAGCACCGCCACCCTCTAATGCTAAACCAACTTTAAATGACTTATACATATTATCACTCTTTTTAAATATTATTTGTTTTCTTTAAAATATATTTAGTTAAACTAGTTAATTTATCAAATATAAATAAACTACATATAAATAATACAACAAAAACTAAAATTGTATCTCCATTAATATAACTTATATTAAAGAAATTATATTGATATATTGCACAATATCCAAACCCTATTAGCAAACAAATCATCAATATTGTTCTTAATAAATTATATGGTTTACATATATTGTTTAGAAATATAAATCCTGTTGATGCAGTTAAAAATACTGTTAATGTATCACATAATTCTGGATCTAAATTAAATTGACGTTCAAATAAACTAATAATTACTACATTAAATACAACAGTTAAAGAACTTGGTAAGCTTTTTAAAAATATTTTTTGTAAAAAGTTACCCTTTACTAATTCATTATTACTTTCTAAAGCTAAAACAAAAGATGGTATTCCTATAGTAAATAAAGTAATTAAAGTTAATTGTATTGGTATATAGAAATATTCAGTACTTAAGTATACACAAACTAATATTAAAAGTATAGTAAATATAGTTTTACTTAATAATAAAGAACTACTTCTTTCAATATTATTTATACTTCTTCTTCCCTCTTTTAATATTTTAGGTAAATTATCTATTTTAGAATCTAATAATACAAATTGACTTACGTTTTTTGCAGCATCACTTCCATTTGCCATTGCAATAGAACAATCTGCTTCTTTTAAAGCAAGACAATCATTAACTCCATCACCTGTCATACCAACAAAATGTCCAGCTTCTTTTAGTGAACATATAATTTTTTTCTTTTGATCAGGTTTTACTCTTCCAAATATATTATATTCTTTAATTGCTTCTGGTATTTCTTCATCACTAACCTGACTAAAATCAATACTTCTAATATCAGTTATACCTGCTCTATTTGCTATCTTTTCAACAGTTAAATTATTATCTCCACTTATTATTTTTATATCAACACCTTGTTCTTTAAAGAAATCTAAAGTTTCTTTAGCATTTTCTTTAATTTTATCTTGAATTAATATATATCCTAATGGAGTAACTTTATCAGTTTTACCAAATTTTTCTTTACTAGTTCCTAATACTAATACTCTATAATCACTTTGATATTGGTTTATTTCTTTAGGAGTACTACCTAATAAATTTTCAGGACTACCTAAATAATAATTACCTTCTTTAAAACTTAATCCACTATATTTTCTTGCACTAGAAAAGTCAATTTTATCTACAAAAGTATAATCACTTTTTGGTTCTATATAATTTTTAATTGCATTAAATGTAACACTATTATCATCTAAATTACTTATATAATTAGATAAAATTTCTTTAATATTATCTAATTCATTATTTTTAGCAGGAATAATATCTTTTACTTCCATAATTCCTTCAGTAATAGTCCCTGTTTTATCTAAACATATTGTATCAACTCTTGCAAGATTTTCTATTGCATATAATTCTTGTACTAAGACATTAAATCTTCTTAATCTAACTACGCTTACTGCCATTGCAGAACTAGTTAAAAGTACTAATCCTTCTGGAATCATACCAATAAGTGCACTAACTGTACTCATAATAGATGCTGGCACATCAAAATCGGTTATAAATAATTGATTTATTATAAATAAAGCACCTACAGGAATTAAGCAAAAACTTAGAATCTTTAACATTTTATCAAAAGAATTATATATTATTGAATTAATTTTCTTTATATATTTTGCTTCATTACTTATTTTAGAAATATAATTATCTTTACCAACATGCAATACTTTAGCATAGCATTTACCACTTACTATAAAACTACCACTCAATATTTCATCTTTACTTTTTTTAGAAATTACTTTTTCTTCTCCTGTAATAAAAGATTCATTTACTTCTACATTACCATCTAATATTTCACAATCTGTAATTACTTGATTTCCGATACTATATATACATACATCATCCATAACAACTTCTTCTCTAGATATTTCACTAGTTACTCCATCTCTTACTACTTTAATTTTAGTATCTGCTATTACATTTAATTTATCTATTGTTTTTTTAGCTAATAATTCTTCTACTATACTAATTATAGTATTAGTAAATATTACTCCTACAAATAAACAATTTTTTAATGAATATAAAAACTGTCCACTAATTAATCCACTAAATATAACTAATCCACCTAGTAGAATATTTAAAAAATTAAAATAAGTAAATACATGTGTTTTAATAATTTCTTTTGTTGTTTTTGTTTTAGGTTCATCTATATAATTTACTAAATTATTATTAATTCTGTCTTGGACTTCTTTTTGTGTTAACCCCTTTTTAAAAAAATCTTTTTCCTTCATAATAACCTCTTTTTTTTAATTATAACATACTTAATAAAATGAATAAATAAATTAACATAAAATTAAAGTTAAGAATATAATACATTAAGTTAGGAGGAATTATGAAAAAGAAAATATTAATTAGTATAATCTCTTTCTTAGTTGTTGTTACTAGTTTAATAATGTTTTTCTTAAATAAAAATAAAGAAAAAGAAGAAAATTTAAAAACTATTACAGTAGCAGAAGTAACTCATTCAGCATTTTATGCACCATGGTATGTTGCTTTAGAAAAAGGATATTTTAAAGATTTAGGTTATCAAGTTAAAACAGTTTTAACTAGCGGAGCTAATAATGTTGTTGCAGCAGTACTTTCTAATGATGTTAATATTGGTTTATGTGGTCCTGAAGCAACTATATACATATATAATGAAGGCGAAAAAGATTATGTACAAACTTTTGCTGGATTAACAAAAAGAGATGGTCAATTTATAGTTTCAAGAAAAAAAATAGATAACTTTACTATGGAAGATTTAATTGGAAAAGAAGTACTTGCAGGAAGAATTGGTGGAATGCCTGAATTGAATTTTGAAAACGCTTTAAGAAATTCTGATATTAGTACATCAAAAGTTAATATTAATACTAGTATTGATTTTGCATCACTAAGTGGAGCATTTATTGGAGGTACAGGTGATTTTGTAAATCTATTTGAACCTAATGCAACACAATTAGAAAAATTAGGATATGGATATGTTGTAGAATCTATTGGAAAATTATCTGGGGAAATGCCTTATACAGCATTTAATGCTAGAAAAAGTTATATAGAAAATAATAAAGAAACTATTAAGGATTTTACAAAAGCTATAGCAAAAGGATTAGAATTTGTACAAAATAATGATGCTAAAACAATAGCTAATGTAATAATAAATCAATTTCCAGATACTTCAATAAATGATTTAATTACAATAGTTGAAAGATATAAAGATAATGATTCTTGGCTTTCTACACCTTATATTAGTCAAGAAAGCTTTGAAAACTTAGAGAGCATTATGATTAAGTCTAATCAATTAGATGATTATGTTAATTATAAAGATTTAATCAACAATTTTTATGAATAATATTTTAAAAATTAAAGATTTATCAAAAACATACAATACTAAATTAGGTTGTATAGAAGCTTTAAATAATATTACTTTAAATATAAAAGAAAATGAGATAATAGGAATAATTGGAAATAGTGGATGTGGAAAAAGTACTCTGCTTTCAATTATTGCTGGATTAGAAGAAAAAACAAGTGGTACAATAGATGCAAAAAATGATTTTAAAGTGGGATATATGTTACAAAATGATGCTTTATTTCCCTGGCTTACAATATTAGAAAATGCCACTTTAGGTTTAAAAATCAAGCATATAGATACTAAAGAAAATATTGAATATGCCAAATATTTACTTAACACTTATGGTTTAAAAGATTTTTTAAATAAATATCCTAATAGTCTTTCTGGTGGAATGAAACAAAGAGTTGCTCTTATAAGAACCATCGCAATAAAACCAGATATATTACTTTTAGATGAGCCTTTTTCTAAGCTTGATTTAATTACAAGACTAGATATAAGTGACGATGTTTATAATATTATAAAAAAAGAAAAAAAGACAACAATCATTATAAGTCATGACTTAGGTGAATGTATTTCACTTTGTGATAGAGTTGCTATTATGTCAAAAAGACCAGGTAAAATAAAAAAAATATATGATATAAAACTATCAAATAAAGATATTCCTTCAAAAAATAGATTAGATGAGAAATTCCCTTATTACTATAATAAATTATGGAAGGAAATAGATAAATGAATAGTCAAAATTTATATTTAAAAAAACTTAAAAAACATAATATCTTTATTAAAATAATACAATTATCAATAGGAATAATTTTTATAATATTATGGGAATTACTAAGTAAATATAAAATAATAAATAGTTTTATATTTTCAAGTCCAACAAAAATTGTAGAAACTATTATTAATTTATTTAAAGACGGACTACTTATTAGCAATATAAAAGTAACTGTTTATGAGTTACTTATATCTTTTTCCCTAGGCAGTATACTAGGATTTTCAATAGCTCTTTTATTCTATGTATTTCCAATAACTAAAAAAATATTTGATCCATATCTGACACTTATTAATAGTCTTCCAAAAGTTGCATTAGGCCCTCTTTTAATAGTATGGCTTGGTGCTAATATAAAATCTATAATAATAATGGCTTTACTTATTAATTTAATAGTATCTATAATCAGTTTTTATAATGGTTTTATTAATACAGATAATTATAAAATAAAATTATTAGAGTCATTTGGAGCATCTAAATATCAGATTATAGTTAATTTAATTATACCAAGTAGTATGAAAACAGTATTTTCAACTTTAAAATTAAATATAAGTATGTCTTTAATCGGCGTTATTATGGGAGAGTTTTTAAGTAGTAAAGCTGGTATTGGATATTTAATATTATATGGTACTCAAGTATTTAATTTAAATTTAGTTATTGCTGGTATCTTTTTGCTTCTATTCTTGTCTTATTTATCTTATTTAATTGTTTGCTTTTTAGAAAGAAAAATTATTAAATATGAAGAATAGCTGATGAAAACTCGTCAGCTATTTTTTTAATTATTCAATTTATTATAATCTGCATCAGATACAGGTTCTAACCAAATATTATAATTCAAGACTTAAATATTTCTGAATATAAAAGTCTTACTAAATTGGCAATATCTCTATCATATATTTTTCTAGACTCATCAAAATAAAGAATTTCTTGTCTTAATTTTGGAAGCAATTCTACTAATGAATCTAATTTTTGTTTATTTTTAATACAAGAAGTCCATCTGCCCTTGCCTAACCAAGCTAATTTATCAGCATCTTTTACTAATAATCCTTCTTTTGTTTTGGGATACATATTCCATTTATGATTTTCAATTGCTTTGTAACATTTATCTATAAAAGTGTCACTATAAAATGTTTTTGACTAATTCCTCTCTAAGCATTTTAGCAGATAGTTGTTCATGACCATTCTGATATTTTATTCTTCCAACATCATGCCAATATGCGCATATAATACATACTTCTTTATCGATTTCATCATCTATATTATTTAAAAGTTCTTTTGTATAATTGACTACATCATTCATATGATTTATATCATGCTCATTATCCTTAATCATATTCATATAGTTTTTAGCAATATCTATAATCTTTTTATGTTTTGTCTCTATATCTTCATACATCATAATTTGCTCTCAATCTACAATTTATTATATTCTTCATCAGATACAGGTTCTAACCAAATATTCTCAGTCTCTTCACCTGGTACTTCTACCGCAATGTGGCTGAACCAAGAACCGGGTTGTGCGCCATGCCAATGTTTAACATTTGGTTGTATTACGACAATATCTCCTGGAGATAGTTTTTGTACCGACTTCCCTTCTTCCCCGTAATATCCATATCCAGCGGTACAAATTAAAACTTGTCCTCCACCTGATTTAGATTTATGAATATGCCAATTATTCCTACATCCTGGTTCAAATGTTACATTCATAAAACCTATACCATTATCTGTTTTAGCTAACATTTTAATATAACTTTGTCCACTAAAATATTCAGCAAAAGCATCATTTGGATTTCCTAATCCAAATAAATTTAGTTTGTCAAATTCTTCCTTATTCATTTTTATCACTCCCATATACCTCCTCAATTAAAGGGAAGGTACTCCATGCTTTAGGCCACCCTGAGTAGAATGCTAATTGTGTTGCCACTTCAACAACTTCCTCTTTTGTAAGACCATGTTCTTTTCCGATTGCTAAATGAGCTTTTAATTGTGGATATAACCCCATCGCAAATAAGGCTGATATTGTTATTAAACTTCTGTCCCTTGCTGATAATTTATCTTCCCTGCTCCATACCTCCCCAAATAATACATCATCATTTAATTCGGCAAATTTAGGTGCAATTTTACCTAACTTTTCTCTACCTGCTGTTTGTTTTTTCATTATTCATTCTCCTTTTCTAAACTTGTAAATTTTTCTACTTTCATGCTTATTTGATATTTGTTCCTTAAATCAGCTATTTGCCTCATCATTTCTGATTTATGATGAATATCTAGTGCTTCTTCGTTTTTCCATCTATCAATAAGCAAAACTGTTTCATTATCATCCATAGGAAAGAAGTATTCATATTTTAGATTACCAACTTCTCTTCTTACTCTATCTACAATGCCACTAGATACCATTTCTTCCGCAAATCTTTTAGCATTACCATTTTCACCTTTATAATAAATGTTAATAGTTATACTCATAATTCACCTACATAATAAAGCTTGTAACATCATTTTCTGATACATTGCTTGAAAATATGCGTGCATTAACAAAGTTAAGATTACTATATGTATTTTTTAAAGTATTTAAACTGTTTATTACACTTGAACCTCCTGATGTTGCGAAACAAAAGATTTTTTTGTTTTCAAGATTATTTTCTTCAATAAATGTATTGATAACTCTAGGCGCTAAATCCCACCATATAGGAAACCCAATTAAAACAGTATCATAATCACTTAAATTAGAAACTTTATTTTTTACCTCTGGTCTTCTAGATGGATTATTCATTTCAACTGATGATCTACTATTTGCATTATTCCAATTTAAGTCCTCATTTGTATATTTGCATACAGGTTCAATTTCAAATAAATCACCACCTGTAATATCAGCAATTTTACTTGCTACACCTTTTGTTACACCACTAGCTGAAAAGAAACTTACTAAAATTTTACTCATAAATTCATTCCTCCTTAAAACCCTAATCCATTAACCCAAGAACTTATTTCATTTTGGGTGGTACTAGATGAAAATCTTTTGCCATCTATCCAATTAATATCTTTATTATATTTTTTTAAAGTATTTAAACTTCCGCTTATTCCTGTACTTCCTGATGTACAAAATGGAATAATTGTCTTACCATCTAAATTATTACTATCTAAAAATGTTAAAATTATTTTAGGAACATCTCCCCACCAAATTGGATACCCTAAAAATATAAAATCATAAGAATCAGTATTTATATTATTTGATATTTCTGGTCTAGCTTTTGAATCGTTTTGTTCTTTATTTGCTCTTGAATTGTTATTTCCATAATTTAAATCACTATCGGTATATTTTTCTTTAGGTATAATTTCAATTAAATCACCATTTGTTGTATTTTTGATATATTCTGCTACGTTTTTAGTTGTACCTGTTGCAGAAAAATAAATGATTGCAATTTTTTGGTTTGAATTATTATCATCATTCTTTTTCTCAGAGTTATTATCTTCTTGCTGATTGGGCAAAGTATCTTGCTCGGTCGATGAATTATTTAACTCATCATTAGGTCTTGTCATTAAATAGACTCCTCCTATTACTCCAATAACTCCAATTACTAATACTCCTATAATTACCAACAAAGTTTTCTTGTTCATTCTATTTTCCTCTTTCTATTTGTAATAATTCTTGAAAATTTTTTAAAAAAATCTTTTCTTTATCTTCCTGTGAAATGGGTAATTTTTCAATAGCACTTTCTATTTCTTTTGTCGCACCATTCGGCATAATTCCAAATGGAGCATCTGTACCATATAAGACTTT
>CANRPF010000034.1 GCA_947632375.1 uncultured Bacilli bacterium | reverse complement strand
TTCAGCTTTCATTTGTCCAATTTTTAAATCAATTAAAACATAACATTTTAATATTTTATTATAAAAAACCATATCAATATAATAATGAGTATTTCCTAAAGTAACTCTTTGTTGTGTCCCAACAAACATAAAACCTTTTCCTAATTCGAGTAAAAATTCTTCAATATGCTTTACTAGCTTTTGCTCCAAATTTTTTTCTAAAATTGGCTTGTTTTCTTTAACTCCTAAAAATTCAAATACATAAGGTTCTTTTAATACATCTTCAGGTGTATTAAGAGTCTGTCCAACTTTTGATAATTCATAAACTTTTTCCTTATTCTTTTTTCCTTCAGAAAGTAGTAATCTTTCAAATAAAGACGTTTCTAATTGCCTTTTTAATTCTCGTACACTCCAATTAGCATTAATGCATTCTTTTTCGTAAAAGTTTCGTTCATCAATATTTTCAATACTTAATAATTCGCAATAATGTGACCAACTCAATTTAACAGACACTGTCTGTTGTTTTGGGTATTCCAAATAAAATCTTCTCATATATTGCAAATTTGAAACTGAAAATCCTAAGCCTAAAACCTTTCTTAGTTCTTTTGATAATTCTTTTAAAATTTGTTTCCCATATTCGGCTTTAATGTTACCTTTTTGTTCATTTTCAACAATAATCCTTCCAACATTCCAATATGCATATAACATAGTATTATTTACTTCATAAGCTACTTTTTTCCTACTACTCAAAATAACATCTTTAATTTCTTGAATCATTTCAGCGTTATTTTTTTCTAACATTTTAATTCTCCTTTCATGATTAATCATTCAAATATAGTTCATCTAATAAATATTTTAACATAAATTACATACTATTTTAATCTCTTATCTGCATTTTTCTATATTAAATTTTTATTCTTTTTTAGGAATTAATTGTAATAAATCATTGCCTTTAAAACTTTCTAAATTAATAAAATCTTTGCAAAAGAAAAAGCTCATAATATCAAGTACTATGAGCTTTTACTATTCAATATGGGGCGAAATGTGGGAATCGAACCCACGCATACCGGAGCCACAATCCGGCGTGTTAACCACTTCACCAATTTCGCCATAAAACAATAAGATTATATCAAAGTATTATGATTTAATCAAGTGTTTTATTACTTCTTCCAATACCAATACAATCTTTCATTGTTTCATACACTTTTTTAGATATTTCTATATTTTTCTTAGAACCTTTATCTAATATTTCATTTAAATAATCACTATTTAATATTTCATTATATTTTTCTTGTATATTTTTAACTGTTTCAATAACTATGTCTGCTACACATTTTTTAAATTCTCCATAATTAGAATTTTTAAATTCTTGTTCTACTTCTTCTCTACTTTTAAAAGATAAAGAACTATAAATATTTATTAAGTTTGATATACCTGGTTTATTTTCAGGATCATATTTTATATTCATTTCAGAATCTGTTGTTGCAGACATTATCTTTTTTCTTATTACATCTAAGTCTTCTAAAAGAGAAATAACTCCTTTTTGATTTTCTGATGATTTACTCATTTTTTTTGTTGGATTTTGTAAATCTGTAATTTTTGTTATATCACTATTTATTATAGGCTCTGGTATAGTAAAAATTTCTTTATACTTTTTATTAAATCTTATTGCAATATCACGTGCTAATTCAACATGTTGTTTTTGATCTATTCCAACAGGTACAATATCTGCATGCATAGATAATATATCAGCAGCCATTAAAACAGGATATGTAAGAAGTCCAGATGTAAAGTTTGCATTCTTTTTAGATTTTTCTTTAAATTGTGTCATTCTTGATAATTCACCATAATATGTATTACATTCTAATAACCAACTTATATTTGCAACATAAGGATTATCTGATTGTATATATATAGTATTTTTTTCTGGATCTATACCACATGCTATATATAATGCAACTAAACTTCTAATATTTTTTCTTAAAGTTATTGGATCTTGATTTATTGTTATTGCATGCATATCTGCAATAAATATATAAGAATCATAATCATTTTGAAACCCTACCATTTGTTTAATAGCACCTATATAATTTCCTAAAGTAATTATTCCTGTAGGTTGTAATCCTGTTAAACTTATTTTTTTCATACCATTCACCTATTTCATTATAACATAAAAAGTAAAATTAATTAAATTTTACTTTTATATTATCTATTAAAGATATAACCTTTAAAACAACATCATAGAACTTATCTTTAATACAAATCATTAAATCACTAAATAATCCTACAATTTCATTATCTTCTACTAAAATAACTTCATTATTTAGTACTCTTTTACATCTTTTAACTTCTTCTCTAAATAACATTGTTCTGTATGTATTAACTACAAATAATGTAATACTAATTAGAAAAGAAATTACAGAAACAAAGAATAATATATAACTTCCTACAAAGAAACTAAATAAGAACATAGCAGCTAAGAAAATAACAAATATTTCGCTAAATAATATTATTGCTTTATAATCATCTTTTTTATCATCATAATATTTTACTTTATTTTCAATTTCTAATTTATGACATTTAATTATTTCCATTAATTTTACTTTATTAGCAATATTATTATTAACATATTTATAATCTCCATTAGAATTATAAACTTTTAACATACCATTATCTTCTTTATAGTCAACTATATATTTTTTAAATTTATGATTTAAAAAATTTAATTTACATAAAGTAAGTCTTTTAAATATATTTCTAATAGTACCTTTCATATTAAAAACCCCCTAAGTGCTTAATATAATATCACTATTATAAATTTATGCAAGTATTTTTTTAATATTTCGTACTTATTTACATAAAAAAATTGTATTATTTTATAATAAATACAATTATTTTACAATATATGGGTCAGCTTTGGTTCCTTGGCCTGATACCAATGTATTAGCTTTTAAAACTATCGTTGGTCTTAGGCCTATTCCGCCTTGCATAATAAATTCATTATACAAATTTGTGCCAACAATAAAAGCACGATCGGCGGAACCTCTTTTTTCATCAAGACTTAAAGTCCAATAAAGATTCCTATCATTATATAAATAATATGTGAAATTTCCATTAACTTCTGGCGTTGTTGCTCCGGCCAATGCAACCTCATCTGCTGTTATTGGTGCAATATAGCTTCTAAATGGATTTGATTTTTCTAGCAAACTCACACTTTTCTGAACATCAAATCCGTGTAACCATCTGCCAGCTTCATATAAATCATAGATAACATATCTATTAAGTTCAAAACGATGAGTATTGGTCGTATCACCTAAGTACCATGTTTCTTCTTTTAATTTATCTTTTACATTTTTAAAATTACTATCAAACCAAGTATCAAACTGATTTTTCATACACTCTTCAGAATCCGAATTACAATTTAGATAGTCGGCAATACCACCACTATATCCGTAAGTTCCCCGACCTATAAAAGAATTGCTAGCCTCCATATCTGAACCGCATGCTTTAGTTTTATCTTCTAAAATTATTTTAATACTCCCGTCCCCTTGTATACGCACTATTCTCCAACACATATTATTGAAAGTTAAATAGTTATCCTCTACATTGCCTCTATAATAGTATGATGTGCCATATTCATCTGATGTTTTACTTAATGTACTTTCAGCACTTGGTCTTACAATTATGTGTCTTTTTATTGTTAACATATCATTTGTCGCATTTAATACCTCATATATTTCTCCTGTAGTATTGCAATTATAGCACCCATATGGATTAAAAAATAAATATTTTCCTTTAAGCTCATTATAAATTTTTTGATATGTAGTTTCATTAATAGAATTTAAAACATAGCTTAAATCTTGATTGATTTCATAATTACTTGTAACTACAATTTTTGAATTTTGACTCATTGAATATGTAACTTCTCCAAAAACTTTTTCCTCATATTGATCGATATTTACACTTGGCTCTACTGCAGGTGTTGTTAATGGTGTTTCTCTATATGTTGTTCCATTTCTTGATGTATTGCTATTTAAAAGTATCATAGTTTTAATTGGTAAGCTTGCATTCTTTCCATCTGTTATATTTACTTTTGCACTAAAACTTGCTCCCATATCATCTGATTGGTCTGTCTCTTCTAAATTTTTATAGGTTACAGTTAGTGTATATGTATGTGTTGTCCCTTTATTTATTGAATTAAATATTATTGGACCATTAGCATCTGGAAACTGTACATCTTTTACTCCAACACATGGATTATTATCATTGCTTTCACAAGTTAATGTATAAACTAAATCTTCTTTTCTTGTTAAACCGTTTGTTACATTTTCAAATATTACTGCATAATTATCAATTCTCGCTGTTCCCGTATTTTGTACTGTAAAAGTTTTAGATGTTAATGTTGTTCCAGGCATTATTGGATCTGTTGGTGCAACTATTCCTTCTCCATCTCCATATGTTAACTCTAAGTTGGCTAATGTTCCTGATATACTTGTTGAAGTTGAGTTTCCTATTATCCTTGTTAGGAAATAAGCATACGTTATTCCAATTAATGCAAGTGTTACAATTATTATCCCAACTATACTTACTACTATTCTTTGATTTCTATTCATTTCTACTCCTCTTTCTTTTAATAAATATTTATTAATGTCTTTTTTCAATGAAAAAAGACATTAATAAATATTTATTAATGTCTTTTTTCAATGAAAAAAGAATTGCGATAACTCTCCTGCTATCTTCATACTTATTATGTCATAAATTGAAACAAAAATACCCCATCAAATAGTTGGGGTAATTATTATTCAGTTCTTAAAGCAATTACAGGGTCTTTTTTAGCAGCCATCTTAGATGGAATTAATCCTGCTATCATAGTTAGGAACATACTAATTAAAGTCAAAACTACTGCTGCTATTATTGGTAAACTAACTCCTACTTCAATACCTGTTAAAGCTGTTATTACTTTATTTATTGGAATATTTAATATTATAGTAACTAAAACTCCGATTAATCCTGATGTAAGTCCAATTATAAATGTTTCTGCATTGAATACTCTTCTAATATCTTTTTTACTTGCTCCTATAGCTCTTAATATTCCTATTTCTTTAGTTCTTTCTAAAACAGAAATATATGTAATAATACCAATCATTATACTAGATACAATTAATGATATTCCAACAAATGCTATTAATACGTAACTTACTACATCTACTATAGTAGATACACTATTCATAAGTATTCCAACATAATCTGTATATTCAATTTTATCGCTTTCTTCTTTATCCTCATTATATTTTTTTATAATGTCTTCAATATTATCTTTTGATTCAAAATCTTTTGGATAAATATTTATTGCACTTGGATTATCCAATTCTACTATTCCAAGTTTTTTTAAATTATTATCATATGATTCTGTTAAACCAAATGCTTCGTTAGTAAATACGTTAATATCTTTTTTTGCTAATTGTTCTTGAGCAATTTTACTATTATTTACTTTATCTATAACATATTCAGATAAAGAACTCATATAACCTATTCCACCTGGTGTTTGAACACTAGAATTAGCATTTGGTCTAATAATACCAACTATATTTAAATCAACTGATTTATCAATTAAATCTTTCATATAAGATGGATCAGTACTTTTATCTACCCATAATCCATTTTCTTTTTTATAAATATCTGTATTTAAAACTATTTTATATTTTTCTTTTAAAATGTCATCAAAAGGTATTTTTAATTGAGAAGAAGAAGTAACCTCTTCACCTTTAAAAATAGTTTCCATTATTTTAGCTAGTTCATCTTGACTTTTAAGGCCTAATGCATATAAAGAATAATCACTTATTTCATTTTCTTTATCTACAATAAGTACCATTTCATTATATTTTTCTGGCAATCTTCCTGAAACAATATCATATTGACTTTCTAATAAATCTCTATTATTAGTTAATTCTGTAAATACATTAGCAGTACCACTAGTATATACATTAGTAGTAAAACCTAAAATATCCATAATATTACTTGGATTAGATTTATATATACCATCTTTAGTATCTGCATAATAAATTTGTAAATCTAATGCATAACTATATTTAACATCATTAGCATATTTATCTAATTCTTCTTTATTATTTTCTAAATAAGCTTTAAAATCTTTCATATTATTAGTTCTAACTTCTTTACTAACAGAACTAATCATATCTACCATAATATCATTAGAATAAATATAATCTTTATCATGCTCTTCTTTTTCATTATTTTGAGCCATAATAGAAATCATATTGCTAAGATCAACACTCTCTTTTTCAATAGTTAAAGGATAACTTGTAAGAGTATCTTCTTGTACTTTATTAATATAATTTTGAACTCCATTAGAAATAGATAAAATCAAAGAAATTCCTATAATACCAATAGAACCAGCGAAAGCAGTTAATACAGTTCTTCCCTTTTTAGTTAATAAATTTTTTAAAGATAAACCTAATGCTGTTACAAAAGACATATTAGTCTTTTTATCTTTTTTAAATTCTTCATTATCATCATTACCATCATAAGGATTAGTATCATCAGTTATCTTACCATCTTTTAAACTAATTATACGATTAGAATAACTTTTAGCTAAATCAGGATTATGAGTTACCATAATAACTAATTTATCTTTAGAAATTTTTTTAAGAATTTCCATAATTTGAACACTAGTTTTAGAGTCTAATGCACCTGTTGGTTCATCAGCTAAAATAATATTTGGATTATTTACTAAAGCTCTTGCAATTGCAACTCTTTGCATTTGCCCACCAGATAATTGGTTTGGAAGTTTATATATATGATCTTTTAGTCCAACTTCTTCTAAAGCTGCTATTGCTCTTTTCTTTCTTGATTTTTTGCTAACTCCACTTAAAGTTAAGGCTAATTCAACATTAGCAAGTACTGATTGATGTCCAATTAAATTATAGCTTTGAAATATAAAACCAACTCTATGATTTCTATATGTATCCCAATCTTTATCTTTATACTGTTTTGTAGAAACATTATTTATTTTTAAATCTCCACTAGTATATTTATCCAAACCACCAATTATATTTAATAATGTAGTTTTACCACTACCTGATGGTCCTAAAATAGAAACAAATTCATTTTCTCTAAAGTTTATAGTTACTTTATCTAATGCTTTTTGTTCAAAATTTTCTAACTTATATATTTTTGATATATTTTTTATTTCTAACATATTGTCATCTCCTAATATTTCGTATAAAATATAAACTACTAATATTTTATCATTTTAAATTATATTAAACAAGTTTCAAATATATTATATACACAAGAAAGAAGGTTATTGTATAAAATGGCTTTAAATACTAAAAATGCTATTGCAGATTCTGTTTTTTTACTATTAAATAATAACAATATTAACTCTATAACAGTAAAAGAAATATCGATAAATGCTAATATTTCTAGAAAAACATTCTATAACAATTTTCATAATATTATAGATGTTATAGATTATAAATTAGATAATATTATTAAAGATATAATTAAAATTTATAAATTAAATATAATAAGAAAAAAAGATTATAATACTTTATTAGTAGAACTATATAATTATTCTTATAAAAATAAAATATATTTTAATGCTATAAAAAAGGAACTTTTCTTAAAATTTAAAATTAAATTAGATAATGCTTTTTTAAATATAACAACTAATAAATATTTATATATATCAATATCTGGAAGCTTTTTTAATATAATTTTTTACTGTTTAGAAAATAATACAGATATAAAAAACTTCATTATAAAATGAAGTTTATTCTTTAAATCCAGAATCTTTTAGTACTTTATCAAAAGTATCAAAATCAGAATATCCTGTTTGAGCATTAATTACTTTATTATCTTTTACAATCAATATCATAGGTGTTCTTCCAAGATTTTCTTTTACATAGCCATCATAGTCTCCCTCACCTTTTAAATTAGATAAAGTATCATATGATGCTTGATCAGAAATCTCTGCAGGATCTTTTGTAAAATCTATTATTTTCCCTAAATCAATATATAATGTTTCATAATCATATTTTTCTTCAGCTTCCCATAAATTTGGCAAGAATGCTGCACACCAACCACAAGTTTCTCTTCCTATATATAATACCCTTGTTTGACCTTTAGTTTCACTTTTTATATTAGAAGCTTTTATTTCTTTAAAAGTAGAAACATCATAGTCTGTATTATATTCTTCTTCAGTTCCTTCAGTTGAACTAGTACTTTTAGTAGTTTCTTTTGAATATAATTTAGATATTGTAAATATAAAGAAAATAATAATTACTATTAATAGCCAAATTATTGCTCTTATTGATTTATATATCTTTTCTAATAGTTCTTTTTCCATTAACCTTACCTCCTATTAAATTATAACAAATTATCAAAATATAACAATATATTTCTGTTTATTTTTATATAAATTATATTGTTAATCAGTTGTATAAATAAAGGATTATCATTTTAAAAATCAAGTAATTATAATATAATATAAGTTGAAAGAGGAAACCTTATGAAAAAAAATAGTTTTATAGAAGGTACTTTAATTGCAACTATTTTTATAATAATTGTAAAAATATTAGGAATGTTATATGTAGTTCCATTCTATGCAATAATAGGTTCTAAAGGAGCAGCTTTATACAGCTACGCATATAATATTTATTTAATATTTTTAAGTATATCTTCTGCTGGAATACCAAATGCTATTAGCAAATTAATAAGTGAATATGATACTCTAGGTTATATAGAAGCTAAAACTAGATCATATAAAATATCTAAAAAAATAATATCTATAATATCAACAATTTCTTTTTTAGCATTATTTATATTTGCTAAAGACTTTGCTCATTTAATATTAGGAGAATTAAAAGGTGGAAATACAATAGAAGATGTTGCTTTCGTTATAAGATGTGTTTCTGTATCAGTCTTAGTTGTACCATTTTTAAGTGTTACTAAAGGTTATTTACAAGGACATAAATTTATGACACCTTCTAGTGTTAGTCAATTAATTGAACAAATTGTAAGAATTGCAGTAATATTAATAGGTTCTTATTTAACTTATAAAGTATTTAACAAAGGATTAACTCTTGCAGTTGGTGTTTCTTTACTCGGAGCTTTCCTTGGAGCTTTAACTGCTGATTTATATTTAATACAAAAAATTAAAAAAAATAAAAAAGAATTAAATTTAGATAAAGAATATAAAAAAGATGATATTTCAAATAAAGAAATAATAAAAAAAATAGCAAGTTATTCTATTCCAATTATAATAATAAATTTAATAACTAATGTATATTCATCAACAGATATGATACTTATTTCAAGAACTATACAACATTTAGGATATAGTGCAAGTCAAGTTGAGTTTATAACTTCATCTATTGCAACTTGGTGTCCAAAAATTTCTATGGTAGTTAATTCTATAGTACTTGGTATGACTATGAGTTTAATTCCTTCTATAGTTTCTAGCTACACTGAAAAAAATTATAATTCAGTAAATAATAAAATAAATAAAGCTTTACAAATTATATTATATGCATCTATTCCAATGACAGTTGGAATAAGTATATTATCTACCCCTATTTGGACTATATTTTATAATACTAATCCATTAGGAAGTTTAATATTAAAAATAAATATATTTACTGCACTTTTAGTTAATATTAATTTAGCTACTTCTACAATGATACAATCAATGAATAAGTTTAAAGCAGTATATATATCAGTTATATCAGGTTTTTTAATTAATGGTTTATTAGATGTGCCTTTAATGCATTTTTGTAAATTTATAGGAATAAATGCTTTTATAGGTTCTATAATAGCAACGGTTATAGGTTATATATTAAGTATTTCAATAAGTGTATATACTTTAAAGAAATCAAGTAAAAATTTAAGATTTGGTGAAACTAAAAAAATATTTATAAAAATAATGCTTTCTCTTTTCGCTATGGTATTCGTATTATTAATTATGAACAGATTCTTACCATTTGATTTATATAAAAGAGGAGAAGCTATAATACATGTTGCAATCAATATGATAGTTGGTGGCGGTATTTATATTTTCATCACTTATAAGTTAGGATTAATAAATCAAATATTTGGAACTGAAACAATAAATAAGATAAAAAGAAAATTAGGATTTAGAAAAAATGCCTAATTTTTTCTTTACTAATATTTTTTCATATGTTATTCTTTATTAAGAATAAGAGGATTTTATATGAGTAGCGAAAAAAAATTTGTACTTAAAATTTTATTAACAATTATAGTATTAGCACTAATTTGTGCATTTATTCCAACACCAATAATATTTATTACTAAATTATTTCAGAAATATAAAATATTATATCTTTTAGTATATATTGTATTATTTGCTTTAGTAAATAAAGCCTTTACAGGAAATTTGATAGCTTTTTGGGATGGTATGGATAGTTATTATAATATACCTGATTTACAAGGTGCTAGAGTAATTAGAGAAAATCCTAATTTAAAAGTGGATAAAGATTTTTATAATAGAGAAATTCCTTGTAATAAAGATTTATTATGTTTATTTTGGTTTTTATTTCAATATAATTTAGTTAATAATGATACTGATTTAATTGGTGCTTTAATATTAAAATGGATAGATGAAGGAAATGCATTTTTTATAAAAGAAAATCAAGTACGTTTAAATCCTAGTTATAATATAAATAATGATTTAGAAAAGGAATTATTTTTAATGCTAAGAAATGCATCTAGAGATGATATATTAGAATCAAATGAATTTTCTAAATGGATGAAAATAAATAAAAATATTGTTTCACAATGGTTCTTAAAAGTAATTGAATATTATAATCGTTTCTTTAGAGATCGTGGTTATATATATACTAAAAATAATTTAAAAATAATATCTCAAGAATTAGATGATGAATATAAAAATATAGTTGGTTTTAAAAACTTTTTAAGTGATTTTGGAAGAATGCAAGAGAAATTTACTATGGAAGTTACGTTATGGAAAGAATTTTAATGGTTGCTCAAGTATATGGTATTAGTATTCAAGTAAGAGAAGAATTAGAAAAATTATATCCTGATAGCAAAGATGTAATTAATATATCTTTTAAAGCTACACCGGTTTTATATAAAATATTTAGTATATTTTTCTTAATGTCAATAATGACATATGCCCTATTTGCTCTAATAGCCTTTGTAATTGCTTTATACTTATGTTATGCAGCTGGATTAATAGGAAAACAAATTTGGGAATCTATTTTGTTAATTATACATATATAAAAAAATTAAACTTTTGTTTAATTTTTATTTTGATAAAATAAGATTTTTAATATCTTCATTATTAGTTAACAATCTTACTTTCTTATTAGAATCTATATAATAAATTGGAATACCACAACATTTACATAAAAACTCTCCTGGTATAATATCCCAAGGTTTAGAAGTTGAAACAATAAGTCCATCTGTTTTTTTAGAAACTAGATTAGTATAAGATATACAACATGAATTAATATGTAATATATTTGAAATAATTAAATGATCTTTTTCTTTTAATTTTTCAAATATCATCTTTTTAGTATCAGTTTCTTTATATAATGAACCACCAAATTCTATAATTGATTGAACTAATGGAGATGGTTCAGTTGGTAATATTTTATTATTATTTAAAAATGCTCCTATATTTTGTGCTGCATAGTATAATTCTTTTTTATCTGGCAGATATATAATAGAGAATCTAGTATCATCTTTATCATAAAAAGCCAATTGAATTCCCCATAAACCATCCTTTTTTATAAAATGAGCTGTACCATCTATTGGATCAATTATCCAACAACGATTTGATATTTTTCCATCAGGACAATATTCTTCTGTAACAAAAGAATCATTTGGAAACTTTTCTTTTATTTTATTTATCAAATATTTTTCAATATCCAAATCAGCATTAGTAACTAAACTATTATCTTCTTTAGTATTAATTTGATATTTAGTAGTATATTTTACTAAATCATATGCATCTTTTATTATATCTAAAGCATAATTTAATTCTTCACTATAAAGAAAATTCTTATTTCTTTTCCTTTGAATGAAATTTTCTAAATCTTCTAAATAAGGCATACCTGCTTGAGCAGTACTTTTTGTAAGTTTCATACTAGATGCATACATAGCTTTTCTAAGAGCATGTTCTAAATCCATTCCATTCGCTAAAAAAGCACTTAAATTTCCATTTAAAGTATCTCCAGCACCGGTTGTATCAATTACTTCTGTTTCGATTGCCTTCATATTAATTATTCTTTTTCCGTTGTAATAAATTAGTCCTTTATCACCTAAAGTTACTATTAATTTATTTGGATATTTTTTAACACAAGACTCAATATCATCAGTACCAAATATAGTCATACACTCTTTTTTATTACAAGTTATTAAAGATATTTTATCAATTAAATCTATATTTTCTTTATCTGTTATAGATAACTTATCAGGTCGACATGGAGTCAATATTAAAATTTTATTATTTTCATAACATAAATTAATCAGAGAAACAGTTACTTCTTTAGGAACCTTTAATTGACATACAACAATTTTAGATTTTAATATTATATCTTTATATCTATCTATCATAGCGGGTGTAAAACTATTTATTGCACCACTAAATCTAACCATTTCATTATCTTTATCTTTTAAATTTATATAAATATTGGTATAGTCATTTTCTAAACCATCTTCAATTTCTACATAAGTTGTATTTACTTGATAATTTTTTAAATTAGATAATATCTTATCTCCTATTTCATCTTTACCTAAACGAGTTAATATTACAGTTTTAGCCCCAGCTTTAGAAGCTGCAACTGCTTGATTAGCACCCTTGCCTCCTGGAGAAATATTATCTGGAGTTTCATTATAACTGCCATCAACTTTTTGAAAAAAAGTCTGATCTAAAGAACAACCTCCTATAACACAAACATCGTATTTCACATTAATCCTCCTAAATAAATTATAATATAATAAATTAAAAATTTCTACTTAATAAAAAAAGAAGTATTAAAATTCTAATACTTCTGGACTATAGAGTTTTTTATATAATTTTGAAGTTTTCATTAAATCTTCATGAGTTCCATAATCTAGTACCTTTCCATCATCTATAACATATATAACATCTGCATCCATAATAGTAGAGAGTCTATGAGCAACTATTATGATAGTATGACTTTTTACTAAATTATCTATAGTTCTTTTGATATATTCTTGTGATTCATTATCCAATGCTGAAGTTGCTTCATCAAATAAAATAACTTTTGTATCTTTTAATAAAGTTCTTGCAATTGCAATTCTTTGTTTCTGTCCACCTGATAAATTAACTCCACCTTCACCAATAATAGTTTCATAACCATTAGGTAATGACATAATGTAATCATCTATATATGCTTTTTTACATACATTTCTTATTTCTTCTAAAGAAACATCTTCTTTTACTACTTTAAAATTATCAAATATAGTTGAATTAAATAAAAATGGATTTTGCCTAATAATTGATATATTTTCTCTTAAAGCATTTTCAGTTAAATCTTTTATATCAATATTATTAACTAATATATTACCTTTTGTACAATCAAAATATCTAGATAATAAATTAAATAAAGTAGATTTACCTTGCCCAGATTTACCAACAATAGCAATCTTTTTATTAGGTTCTAACTTCATATTTAATCCTTTTAAAATTAATTCTTCATCTTCTCGATATTTAAATAAAACATCCTTAAACTCTATACTTACCTTTTTACTACTTAAACCTTTTTTACCAAATTTTTCATCATCATATAATTTATTATTTAATATTTCATCTATTCTTTTTAAAGAAACACTTACTTTATTAAAAGAAATACCAAATTCTGATAAAGATTCTACTACTTCATCAATTCTCCATATATATTTTTCAATTAATATAAAAGAAGCGATTGCAATAGAACCATTAAAAACTGATATACCTAAAGTTAAAAGTATAGCAAATTGAATAACAAAATAACATAAATTATTTAATGCATAATATATAGATTCATCTATTCCTATTTTTCTTTGCTTTTTAAATAAACTTTCTATATTTAAATTAATTCTATTATTTATATTATGCTTTATTCCTAAAGCTTTTATCTCTCTTATTCCTGTAATATTTTGAGTAGCTACTTTTATAAATGTATCTGCATCTTTTTTTATTTTTTCTTGAGTATTTTTAATTTTTGGATAATAAATATTAGATAAAATAAACATTACAACAACTAATAATACTAATTCTAAACCAACATATAAAGAAACCGTAAAAGAAATAATAACTATAATTATCGCTATAATTAATCTACAAGATAATTTAATTAATTTCTGTAATAATTCCAATACGCGATCTGGATCTGTATACATTCTATTTATAAATTCACCTACTCCAATTTCTTCAAAAGCAATAGCAGGTAAATTTGAAGTCTTAGCATATAAATCTTTACTTACATTTTCCATAAACTTCTTTTCTAAATGATTATATAAAAGATCCGTTGGCAACTGAATTACTACCCAAGTAAATGTTATAATTCCACTCCAAAGAATTAAACATTTTATAAATAGTGATTTATTTCCACTTGCTAGTGCTTCAAAAGCATTAGCCCATACAAATGCATTTATTAATGGTTCAAAATGTTTAGATATAGTCAAAAAGATATATAGAAATAGTTTAAGTTTATCTTTTTTAAAATATCGAAATAATATTTTAAAATTTCTTAAACTTTTCATAAATCTCCTTTCAATAAAAAATAACTACTAAATAATAGTTATCTATAAAAATATATTCTCAAGAAATTAAAATTCGTGAGAAAATGTTCTTATAAATCTATTATTCTCCTTAATTATCATATTTCTAATTTGAATTTTATTGCTCATTTTCCCACTCCTCTCTTTAAAATTCATAAAAAATATATCATGATAAAAAAGATAAGTCAACCCTTTTTGGTTAACTTATAATGATTTTCTTTTTTAATTAAATTTATGAATACTAAATAAAGAACTATATAAAATACTAATTTTTTATTATTTTAATTTAAGCATTAAATTTTTTTATATAAATTAATCCTAACCCACTTATAACAAATAATCCTAAATATAAAATAATATTTATATCTGCTGTAGCAGGATTTTCAGTTTCTTTAGGTGGTAAAGTAGTATATATATCTACCCCATAATCAGCTTTTATATTACAAGCCCATAAATATCTAAAAGAAGTAGCTTTAGAGGCATCAATACCAAGTTCTACAAAATCTGTTGTTCCTAATACTTTTCCATAATCCAATATGGTAAACTTAACTTTTATTTTATCATTTTCTTTTTTTAATTCCCACTTATAGGTATAAACACCATCAGCATCTATTGTTGCAATTGGTGCACCATTTTTGTACCATCCAGCTGTTAAAACAATTTTATCACCAGACTTTTGTGTCATTACAACTACTTCGGTTAAATATTCTTCTTCTTTAGTTTCTTCTTTTTTATTTATTGCAACAGATAGTTCAAATAATTCACCATTTTCATAATCATCTAAATTAAGTCCTACATAAACTTCTTCATTAATTCCATCACTTAATTTTGCTTTACTAGCTTTATTATATGGACCTTTTTTCATTCCGTCTTTTTCAACTTGTTCACCTTTAAGATTAGTTATATTAGATGATTTTTGAGATTTAGTTCCATAACCTTCAATGGCTTGCCAATCTTCATATTTCCATGCAGTTAATGCCTTAGTCGACATATTAAATATAAACATTAAAGAGAATAAAAATATCCCCCAACAAAAAAATTTTCTCATAATTTTACAACACAACACTTTTAAAATGTTTTTGCTTATTCACCTCAATAAATATATATGTTATTTTAAAAAAAACTATTATTGCATTTTTTTATTTTTTTGTTTCTTTATTAATTTAGCATGTACAACTAATCTTTTTTCATTATTATTATAACAAGTTGATAAAGTAAGAAATTTATCATTAATATTAACTTCTGTATTAATTGCAACCATATTTCTTTGTTTCATTGTATCTATCCATTTTTGTTTTTCACTATTTCCATTAAAATCTGTTTTAATATAATAATTTTCTTTTTCAATAACGTAAATTGAAAAAATTTGAAAAAGATAATTTTCTTTCAAAGTTGAAATAAAAATAACATAATTATCTTTATTATTTTGCCAAGATGGCAACAACATATTTTTAAGCGTTCCAAACATAGTTCCATCTAATCTTCTATGTCCATATATTATTGTATTATCACTTAATTCATCAATATTATTTCTATAATCCATAAAAATCCATCCTGCTTTATTTTCTTGTTTATCAAATGAATGATTTAAATAATAATTATTATCATTAGTTTTTACAACAGGATAATGTATTAAAGTATTATTTATATGTATAAATGCAACTGTATCACTATTTTTATTTAATAAGTTAGAAAAATCACTTTGATAAAAAGGCATTTTAACATAATAGTAATAATTACTATTATAATCTTCAGGAGGATTAATAAGCTCACCTGAATCATTAAGACTTTTTAAAATAGTTTCTTCTTTAATTTCTTCATTTATTTTCTTAATTTTAAAATTATCAATATTCCAAGTAATTATAGTATATATTGAAATAAAGAATATACTTAAACAAATTACAATTAATATATTTCTTATTATTTTCTTACTTTTTTTATATTCATTATTTGACTCTTTTTTGTAGTATTCTTCTATAGAAATATACTTTTTCAAACTATAATCACCCTAAATATTATTATGAAATAGATTAATTAATATTCCCATGTCTTTTAAATAAATTTATTGTTATTACTTATTTGAATTTATTTTATTTCTTCTAACATTTTTTCACCTCCTTAAATTTTTTGTAAAAATATAAATTTTAACAAAAAAAGACCAAGATTATTTAAAATCTCAGTCTAATTTGAATTTATATAATTTTTTTGAATTACTTAATTTAACTCTAATCTCCATAAAATCTTATAACATCATTATTATAAGTAATTATTTGAATAAATGTAGAACGCCTTTACGGACTATTTGTTCTCTTTTTCTTTGATTGCAGCTTGTACCACAGTCAAGTTCGGAATGCAATTGATATTTACACATAAATCTTCTTTGAAGACTTACTTTGTCAATAACATACAAATTAATTATATCACAATTACCAATTAACAAAAATACCTAATCTCTTAAAAAGAAATTAGGTAGATTGACTTAAGGCTTCATAAGTTTCTTAAATACTAATCAATAATATTATATGAATTATCTGTATTATTTATACATTAGGATATCCCATAATTTTTAAAATTATTCTAGCATCTATTGATTTAATAGACTCATTTAACTTATCAAATTCTTTATTAATCAAAGTTATTAAGTCATTGTAATCTTGTTCATTTAAGAATTTTTTCATACTTCTAATTAACATATATAAATTAGTTGAATTGTTATTTACTTTATATGTGTTATCTATTAAGTTAAAAGTCA
>CANRPF010000033.1 GCA_947632375.1 uncultured Bacilli bacterium | reverse complement strand
AAAAAAATGTTGGAATTACAAGAGAAATTGAAACCAATTAAAGAAAAAATACCAATTTATGAAAACAATTTAGAACTCATAACTCAATTTTTAGAAATGAAATATAAAGTCTATGAAAAGAATTTAAACATTTTTTTTGACAACAGAGTTAAAATAAAATTATTTGAAAAAGATGGCTATAATTTTAAAAAGATATGTCAAATAAAATTTGATAACATTGATGCAACCTATTTAGATGCAGAAAAATATACAGAATTGAATAATTTTATTGTTAAAAAATTAAAAATATTAAGTGAAGAAATGGAGAAAGAATAAATGTTGACTTATTTATTATTTAAAATTTTATATGATGACGGATATTGTTCTGATGACCTGGAACAAATTTTAGTGTATTTATATTTTTTTATTATATTACCATTTACATTAATATTTGATGTTTTCTTTTTACCAATAGAATTAATAGCTATTATAATATATTTTTTAAGGAATAGAAAAGAATAAATGAAATAAATAAGGAGAAATAAAAAATGAAAGAAAAAGATAATATTCAAATTGGAGATAAGGTTACTTATACAATATTTGGTAAAGAAGAAACAAATTTACTTACAAGTATTGCAGAAATAAATCTTATGAAAAGTGGTATAAAAGAGAATAAAATAAAAATCATAAGAATAGAAAGACAAAAATATGAAAAAGTCTATAAAAAACAAGAAATTTTAGATGAAGTGGAAAAAAAGTATTTAAGTAACTTTTTAAAACCATTTAAAAATAGAGTAGAAACTATTGTGAAAGAAGAAATTGATGAAGAACAATATTTGGATATATACATAAAAGATGAAGGTTATATTAATTTACCAAATTTTAAAGCAAATACTATGTATAAAGGAATGAAATTAGGCAAAGAATACACATTAAAAGAACTAGGATTGGAGTGATAATTTTGAAAGTAAAAGTAGAACTAACCAATGGTGAAATAAAAGAATATGAAATTGAGGCTACAAATATGCCCTATATGGAATTAATAAAAAAAATGAAAGAAGATAAGATTGAAGCAAGTCAAATTAAAAAAATAATCAGTTAACTTGCAAAATTATATAATTTGTTATATAATTATTTGTATAAGTGAGGTGATAAAATTGAATCCATTAAGAACAAATTTAGATTTAAGAAACAAAATTGTTGAATATAATTTGTTTTACTATGAAGTAGCTGATGTATTAAATATGAAGCCTTCTAATTTTTCTGTTATGCTCAAAACACAGCTCACAGAATTGAAAAGAAATAAAATATTAGAAGCAATAGAAGAAGCTAGTAGAAGAAAGGAGCAAAAAAATGAGTAGTTTATATGAATTAACAAGTAATTATCAAACTGTCTTAGATAAGTTACTAGATGAAAACATTGATGAGCAAATGATTTATGACACATTAGAAAGCATAGAAGGAGAGATTGAGGATAAAGCTGATAACTATGCTAAAATTATAGCTGAATTAGAAGCTAAAAGTAATGCTAGAAAAAGTGAAGCTAAAAGACTAACTGAAAGTGCTAAAATTATTGATAATAGAATAAAAGCTCTAAAAAATAATTTATTTAATTCAATGAAAGCAATAAATAAAACAAAATTTAGCACAGATTTATTTTCTTTTAGTATTGTTAAAAATGGTGGTAAACTTCCACTAACTATAGATGGAGAAGTACCAGAAGATTATAAAAAAGCCATCCTAGAAGTCGATAATGACAAAATAAGAGAAGTTTTAGAACAAGGTAATAAATTACCTTTTGCTCATTTAGAAGAGCGTTCTGAGCGCCTTAGCATTAGATAGGGGGGTTAAATATGGCTAAAATGATTTTGATTATGGGAGAGCCAGGAACTGGTAAAACAAGTTCACTAAGAAATATACCTGTAAATGAACATTATTATATTGACTGTGATGGAAAAGGACTTAACTATAAGGGTTGGAAAAATGATTATAGTAAAGAAAAGAAAAACTATTTTAAAAGTGATGATACAGAAGCTATTTCTAAAGCATTAAAACTTGTAAGTGAAAATAGACCAGATATACATTATATAACAGTTGATACAATAAACTCTGTAATGATAGCAGATGAAATGAAAAGATTTAGTGAAAAAGGCTATGATAAGTGGGTAGACTTAGCAGCTTGTATTTACTATATAATTAAAAAATCTTCTGATTTAAGAGATGATCTAAATATTATTTTTATAGGTCATACTCAAAGTGATGAAGATGGATTTACAAGACTTCTTACAAATGGTAAAAAGTTAAATAAAATTGGTCTTGAAAAGTATTTCAATACAGTTTTAATAAGTAAATGTTTAGATGGAAAGTATGTTTTTGAAACACATTCTAATAATAGTACAGCTAGAACTCCTATGGGAGCTTTTGAAGAAGACACTATTGAAAATGATGTAATGAAAGTATTTGAAGTATTAAAAGAATATTAAAATTGAAAGGAGAAAAGAAAATGATAACAAAACCAAAATCTTATGATGCAGTAGAAGTTATGGAAAATTTTAATAAAAGACTTGTAGATGGATATTATGAAGGAATAGTTAAAAACGCTATTGTTCAAAAGGTAAAAAGTAAAAAAGATGATAAAGAATATGAAATTCTTACTTTAGAATTAGATATAAATAGTGGAGATTTTAAAGATTATTTTAAAAGTAAATATGACTCCGATAAAAGAGAAACTAAAAAATGGGGTTTAACAAAAGATTTATTTCTTGAAAGTGAACATAATACCAAAGAACAAAATGAAAAAAATGCAAGAAGATTAAAAGAATTTGTAACTTCTGTCGAAAAATCTAATGCTAATTTTACTTTTGACTGGGATGAGAAAAAACTTGTTGGTAAAAAAGTTGGACTAGCTTTTGGACTAAGAGAATTTAGAGGAAGTGAAAATAATAAAATTATGGTTATACCAGAATTGAGATTCTTCCGTTCTATAGATACTATAAAAGATATTGATTATTCTGATATTGATAATAAATTATCTATTAGAACACTTGAAGGTAAATATGTATCTTATAAAGATTATTATTCTAAAAGCAATACTTCTTCTGATGAAAGTTCATATATAACAATTACAGAAGATGATGATATTCCATTCTAAAAAAGTAGAGGCTAAACCTCTACTTTTTTATATCCAATTACTTTATATATATGAGAATGACCTATAGAATTATATGTTTCATATTGTGCTATTCCATCTTTGCTAAAACCAGCCATACAAGAATCAATACGTTCTATTTTATTATCAATTAAATATACTTTATCTGCGCTAATTTGTAATCCAATATTAGTTTCTCCAGTTGATGAAATTAAACCAAAAGCAATATATTTACCATTAGGATTATCTATTTTAATTGAACATTTTGTTGCTCCAGAATCATCTCCCTCTTCTAGTGAAGATTGTCTTCTTGCATAGTATATTTCTAAGTAATCATAATTTTCGAGATTATCAGACAAATTAACATTTCCAGGTGTACCATTTGTAGGTGTTAAATCTTCATATAAAATTGTAGGATTTAAAAGTTTAATTAAATTTCTTCCTTTTATTTGTAAAGCACCACCTTCTTCTTTATTATATGGTTTTCCAAAAGAAATTCCCATTCTATGAATTGCCATACCAGGAGTTGCTGATTGAAGAATATAGGTACTTTCTGCTGTCGAAAGTTTGTCTTTAATTATTACTTTAATTTCAAAATTATATTCAAGTGAAAATCCATTTGCTTCCAAATCGCCTTTTATTAAACCTTCAAAATTATAGTTATTATCATTTATATTTAAAATTAATTCTGTAGCTCCTTCATTCCATTTTGCTTCATTAGTTTTTCTGAATTGATATTTTATACTTGTTATTTCATTTTTTATAGGTTCAGTTCCATTATAAAAGTTTCCATTCCAAAATTGACCTTGAATATACAAAATAGTTTGATTAGAAGTTCCACCAGAATCTCTTTCTGCTGCTATAGAAAAATTATTTTCACTTAAATTTATATAATTTATATAATTATCAATACTAATTTGTTTTAAAGTACTATTACCTCTACTATCAATAGCATACACACTTATAAAATTACTAGCTATATTATTTATCTGCATTGTTATATTTTCATTATCACTATAATTTGCCTCAACTTGTGAATTTCCTATTTGCATCCTATATAATATAATTTTTGCTTCTTTTTTTGCTATTGCTTTGTATTCAGTTGGTATAGTTATTTTTATATTTGAATAATTTGCTATAAAGCCTACTCCTTTTGTTAGTTCTAAAGTTATTGGATTTATATCTTCATAGGTAAAATTTTCAAATATTGGATTTGCATTTACAATAGTCATTGTTTTTTCGATAAATGAGTGATATTGGTTACCACCAATAGTTGTCCTAACATAAAATCTTAGATTTATTTTTTTTGAATTTGAAGCTTCTTTCCTTAAAATTGTTCTCTCTTCATCAGTTAAATTAAAAGTATAACTATTTCCAGTTTTTGGTATTTCTCTATATGCAATATCATCTTTAGTACCATCAAAAGATATACAAGCCTCTAATTTGCTTACACTATTACCTGCTTGATTAGAATAAGTAATAGTAGGATTTTCTTCATCATTAAAATTAGGTGCAGATGTTATTGTAGCAGCTCTTGGTATTTGTGGTAAATCCCAGCTACCATCACCTTTTACATTTGGAGTAATTTGATAAATTGCACCATTTATATTTGCAGAAAATCTTTTATTTCCATCATTGTTATGATAAATTGTTGTAGTTCCTGACAATACTACAGTACCAGGATATAAATTTATTCTTCCACCATTTTGATAATTATTTCCTTCTACACTTAAATAAACTGGACCTGCAACAATAAAATTTCCTGGCGAGCCACCTTGTCCTGTAACACTCCATGAAATTACATCATAATTTCTACTAGTATCAGTACTAGAAATATTCCAATTAAATTGAAAGTACATTCCACTAGCAGAGTTTGTATTAAAAGAACCTGAATTTGCCATTTTAATTCCTCCTATAATAAACTACTCAACCAAGTTTGATTTCCAACTTGCTGATGCAATACACCAGCAATTTGAGATTTACCTGATTGTAACTCCTCTGTAATTGTTCCTTTATCAGTAAATTCAGAAGTAACTTCATTAGTTAGTCTATTTAGAGTTCTAGTACCATCTGTACTTGCTCTAAATTTGGTGTTAGCATTGTTAGATGAAATTTCTAAATATTCGCCAATTTTAATATTGCTTGTAAAAACTTCATTAGAGTTAGCAGACCAATTTTGTTTTGAACCTGGTACAACTATAATATCTCCTATATAACAAGAGTTATTAGTATCAGTTGTAATTTCAATTTTTATATTATGGTCTGTAACCTCAACATAGTTGTCTATGTCTGTATAATCTAATTCAGTTAATTCTATAGGATTATCATTAATTAAAAATTGACATTTAGATAATTGTATAAGTTTTTTATATTTAAAACCAATATAATAACTTCCATTAGGAACTGCAATATTTTGACCTATTGTTCCATTTTGAAGTAAGAAACAATTCTTTGATAGGTATGTTTGTTGAATTTCAGTATTAGTAAATGATTTTACAACACCTCTCCAATTATCTCCATCAAAATATGCACTACTATTTACTAAAAGATTATTTCCACCTTGATGCTCTAAAGTTTCTGCTAAACCACTTGTAGTTATTGTTATATCATTTATAGCACTTTCAACAGTTGATATTCTATTTCCTTCTGAATCAACTTTATTTGCAACATTTTCTAAATTTACTGTTAAGCCTTCATAATTAGTTTCAAAAGTTAAATTTTGTTGTCTTTGTATTTCAAATTTTTCTTCAACATCTTTTCTTTGTTCTTCTAATTTATTATCAAAATCTTCTCCTTGCTCTTTTAATTTTCCATCAAAACTTTCGCCTTGTTCTTGAAGTTTATTATCAAATTGAGAACTTTGCTCTTGTAACTTTCCATCAAAATTTTTTCCTTGTTCTTCAAGTTTACCACTAAGCTCCGAATTTTGTTGGTCTATTTTTCCATTTAATTCACTACCTTGTTGCTCTATTTGTTCACCTAATTCTTTGTTTTGCTGTTGTTGATATTGATAGTCTTCTGTAACAGTCCTTCCTGATTCATAATTTTTAAGTAAATTTGAATCTATTGTACCAGAAGTGTAAGCATTTGTACTCCTAGATATTTTTTTAAAAATATTTGTAGTGTTTCTTGTTGTATCTCCAAGTTCAATATTAGCTTCGATAGGATTAAATACTTTATAGTCTATTGAAACAACTCTTAATTTTTCTATTTCTTGTATTACTTCTACCTTATTGTTATTATATTTAATAGTATGATTTATACCTACTACATCAACAGTATCATTTAAGTCAATTTCTTCATTTTCAAAGCCCTTTTTTGCATTTAAATAAACCATACCTACATTTAAAGTTTTTCTAGGTCTACACAAATCTAAAAGATTTCTTTTACCCCAAGCTAATAATTGGTCTTGCTCATATATGTCTGCATTTGTAAGTATTCCTTCATAAGTTTCATTAGAATAGGAATAATTTTCAATATATATTTTATTATCATTTACTGCAGCAATATTTAATCCTGCTTCTCCAAAAACGTAAAGTTTTGTAATTATTTGATTGTCGATTACTTCTTCAAAGTTTTTCATATTCTTTTGTCTTCTTACTTCATATCCAGAATATGATTCATAATTTACTTCATCTCTTAAATGTACTATTTTATTAGCACTATCAAAAATTAAAATTCCACCATATAATTCTTGAACTTTTAAAATATTCTCATATACACTAAGTTGCTCAGTTTCAAAATCAAAAGTTCCCTCAACATCTACAATTCCTACATCCCAACCAGTACCATATAATAAGCCTTTTAAAATATATCCTGCTGAGCCTAAACTATACTCACCAGGGTCAACATTGTTTCCATCATTTGTTAATGGTAAATCTCCTTTAGAAAGTATTACAACCATAAATTTATCTATTCTTTCAAAGCCAGTTGTACTATTCCAAGCTGTTACATAAACTTTTTCTAATAGTTTTTGCCTTTCGTAAGCCTTTACTTGAACGAGATTTTGATTATCTTCCGTTATAACTTTTGTATATGAATCTGAAAAAAGTGGAGAATAAATATGACCATCAACTTTATATAAATTTTCTATGTTTTTTATTTGTTCCCACTTTTTTGAATCTTCTGGAATACTAAATGTAAAAATATTGTCTGAGTTTTGTGTTAAAGTAACATTAGGGTCTATTATACGATTGTTTTCTTCTTCATCACTTTTAAAGATGGCTAAAGTTTCTCCAAATTTATTTAATACTTCTACTTTCTTTTCAAACATTCTAGCCACCTCCTAAAATACTAAGTCGTACCATTCTATAGTAATATTATTTTTATCAGTTATACCAGATAAAATTTTAAAAGTGTTTTTTCCATTTACAATTTTAGGAAATTTTTTCTCAGTAAAGTTTTTTAAAATGTTAGTTTCTGTTCCATCTTCTGCTATTTTAGTTACTGTATAATTTTTTGTATTTATAATAGCTTTTTCATTAGAAGTCAAGGCTAAATCTAAAGCCATTTTAGTATCATTTAAAGTCATTGCTAATTCATTAGTTGTAGGACCTTGTATAGTACATATAAAACCAACATCTTCATCTGTATCGCTTTCTTCTGTCCATTCACCCTTAAATATAAATTGTGTATCTTTATATCCAAAAGGTTTTACAGATTTTAAAGGAATAGTAACTTTAACACTCATAGGATAATTTTCTACATCTAAAGCACCACTATATTTTACATCATAACTCTTATAATAAGGTTTAATTGCTAATCTAAATGGTTCATTTTTAAATTTATGTAAAAATCTTGCTATTTTTCTTTTAAACATTTCTTTTTCTTCACTATTTAATCCTTCACAAGAATATCCTACTAACTCAAAATTTCTTGCTCCATAAGTAGTAGATAAATTTATTTCTCCATCTTCACCTGAAATAGATATATCTGAATCAATAGTTTCTGGCATAAATGGAAAATATGAAGCAGTAGGGTCAACAGTAATACCTAATTCTGGAATTTTCCATATCTCATTTATAGTCAAAGTGTTTGCCATCATAATCACCTATTTTAATTATATCATTTATAATATACAAAATCAAATTTGAAAGCCTTTTAGCCATTGTTCAAGAGTGATTCCTTTAGTTACATCAATAGACTTTTTATCATTGCATATAACTTTTTCTGAATGGAGCAAAAATGTACCAAATTCCGTTTTAAATGCAAAAAAAGAATAACTACTACTATTAACTTCTAAAAGCCTTTTATAAGCCGATATTTGATTAGGTTCAATTCGTTCCTTTGTAAAAATTGTTTTCTTATTTATATTTTTAGCTTCTATTGATATAAATTTGTTATTTTTTGTAGCAACAATATCAAATGGTCCACCTGTTTCTTTTTCTTTTAGCTTTGTTGCCCAAAAGCCATTTACTTTTAAAATTTCTAAAAGTTCTTTTTCAAAATCTTCTCCAATTTTTTTGTTATTCATATTCACCTCTTGACAAATATTTTAAAATATTTTATAATTAAGTTATACATATTTTTTTACATAATACAAGCTATGTAGATTGGTAAAATTTTGCATTGTTTTTGTAGTTTCAATCGAGTGCCTTGAAAAGAGAGGCACTTTTTTTATTCTATTATATTTCCATTTTTTTTATAAATTCTTTTTCTAGCTTGATACATTCTTTCAAGCATTATTTCTTTTTTATCTACAAAGTCATACACGATAGGTGTTTCCTTGTTTTCAAACTTTCTTTCAATTCTTCCAACTGACTGAATTACTACTGTTAAATCTTTTTTAGGAGTTACTAAAAAAAGTCTATCTAAAATAGGTATATCAAGTCCTTCTTTAGCTAAAGAATAACTTGCAAATAATACATTTTCTTTTCCATCTCGCATATCTTGTATTATATTTTTTCGTTCTTCTTTTTTAGTTTTTGATACCATTTTTCCATCAATAATTTTTCCATAACCTAACTTTTCTTGCAAGTATTTTAAATGTTCAATTCTATCTGATAAAATAATACAATGATTATTTTTATTTTCTCTAAGATACTTTAAAATTAGTTTATTTCTTTCCTCATCTGATACTAAATCTGCTATTAAATCAGAAAAGTTTTTAATTGTACCATCTGCATTTTTTACTGTAAAACTTGCTTCATAGTCTGTTGGTATTTCTTGTATTTTAGCTTTTATAACCTTATTTGCTATTTCGCTTTCTGGTACTTCATAAACTATATCACCTATAATGTCATTTATTGTCTTTTCTAGTCCATCACTTCTATGGAATGTTGCAGTACACCCAAATTTAAAACGTGCTGATAATCTTGATAAAACTTTTGAATATTGTGTTATTTTAGTTACAGATGAGCTAATATTCTGACATTCATCTGTTATAATTACAGCCCACTCATCTTTATATTTATCTAAATCAATACTAGCTAATGTTTGTATTGTTGCAAAGGTTATATCTCCTATTTCAACTTTACCCTCAGTTATTTTTCCAAAAGTAATATTATCAATATTTGCTTTCGCAGTATTATATGCTTGATTCATTAAATCTATTTTATTGTTTATCCAAAGAGCTTTAAAACCTAGTCTGCAAATAAGTTCAAGCATCATACAACTTTTCCCTGAACCTGCACGACTTATCAATATACCGTTTTTCGCTTCTAAAAGGCTTTTAACGGCTTTTTCTTGATAATCATATAAGTTTATCCTGCTTAAAGGATAAATCTTTTTAGCTTTAAATTTGACTTCGTAAGGGCTATCTTTAATGAACTTCCAAATTCTTTTTAAAGTTCCAAAAGGTAAAACTAATGTGTTACCATTTGTTGAATAGTTATTGAAAGTTTTTGGAATCTTTCCAATATAAAAACCCATTCTCATTTTTTTATAATACTCAGGATTTTTATATATCAAATTATCTTGAACCCATTTTATAATTTCTTTTGTAGGCTCTTTTATCTCAATTTCATTTGATATTATTGTGTTCAAAATGCTTTCCTCCTTAGTATTATATATTATATCATAAAAATAAAAAAAGAGCTACATTTTGTAGCTCTAAGAAAGGAGAAACAGCAAATCCATTTTATAACTGTAAGATTTGCTATTCAGTATGCTATTTTTTTTCAATTACATTTTTAAAGTATCTTTGATTACCACGATATGTAACTAAATAAGGATATTTTGCACCTTTTATTTCTTTAACCAAAGTAACTTCATAATTTACTTTATAAGTAGTTTGAGTACCACTACCATCAGGATTTTCATATCCTACACCAGTTACATATACTTTTCTAGGTAATGTTGGTAATGATAATTTATTTTTATTTTTCTCTAAATCTTCCATTTTCTTTCCTCCTTATACTTTTAAAATTTGGTCTACATATATCTTATTTACATCTGATATATTGTTTAGACTTGCTAATCTATCAACAGTAGTATTAAATCTCTGTGCTATACCACTAAGTGTATCTCCTGCTATAACTTTATATGTTTTAGTTTGATTTGAATTAGCATTTACTTTTAGCATTTGACCTATATATATTTTATTAGGGTCTGCTATATTATTTATTCTTGCTAACTCTTGATATGTTGTTCCATATTTTTGAGCTATTTTGCTTAGTGTATCACCAGCTACTACAATATAAACATCTTCTTGTGCTACATTCTTATTTATATTGTTATTTACATTTCCATTTATCTTTAATACTTGACCTATATATATCTTATTTACATCTTGAATATTATTTAAACGAGCTAAAGTATCAACAGTAGTATTAAATCTTTGTGCTATTGCACTTAATGTATCTCCTGCTACTACAGTGTATGTTGTGCCATCACTAGGTGTGCTTGGAGTATATGAACTAGCTCCATTATCAAATCTTGTTAAATTATTAGCTTCAATTAGATATATCAATTTACTTGTATATGATGGGTCTGTTGCATAGCCATCTTCTCTTACATATTGACAAGCTAATCTGTAATCTTTTAAGCCTCTTAGATTTTTATATCTGTCATAAGTATTAAATAAAGCACTATGATCTGCTATACTTTCTGCCCAAGATGGATATTTTCTAAATTCAGCTTTAACAGTAACCCATTGACCATTTAGATATTCGCTTGTGTTGAATAAACAATAGTTTCCATTGTATCTTCCTTTTATTCCAAATAAGTTATAATTTGGAGCAGCAGATAAGCCACTTCTTCCCCAACCACTTTCAAGTATTGCTTGTGCTATAGTTAAAGAAGCTAATATTCCAGTCTTTTTCATATCTGCATTTGCCATTGCACCTATTTTTTCTAAAAATTCACTATTTGTCATTTTTAGTCCTCCTTAGCCTTTTTATTACTAATTACATTATACAACTTATTCAAAAACTTGTCAAACAAAAAGTAAAGAGATAGTTATTAACTATCTCTTTTATGAAGGACATTTTATGAAAAAATTTACATACTATTATTTTAACATATTTTCAATTATTTGTAAATATTTATTTAACTTCTCAAGCATAATATTTTCAGGAGTAAAGTTTTCAATGTTTAAAATGTTTTCAAAAATTGAAGTCGAAAAGCCAGTAATCATTGCTACATCATTATCAAATTTAGTAACAGGTACTCCATTTACATTTCTTGCAACATTCCAAAATACTATTTTTGGTAGTTCATATCCTGCATTTTTAAATGCTTTTTTCCAACCTTGAAAGTTTGTTCCCTTTTGCGAATATACACCACTATCAAATTCCATATCTGATATTATTATAATGTGTGATGGCATTTCCTCTTGTGGTATTTTATTTTCTTTTGCTGTATCAAGTAATAATCTAAATGCTTCATCAATGTCAGTATTACTAACAATAGTTTCTACATTTGCAACTTTTTCTACTATTGTATTTCCAGTAACTTTTTGTAATAAAGGTCTTGAAGAAAATGTCATATAATAATTTTGAAATGCACCTTTATTTCTTTCTGCAATATATAAAGCTAAACCAATAGAAGTATTTATTGGAGAAGTATTACCATATCCAGTCATTGAGGCAGAAGTATCAGCCATAACTAAAATATTTTTATCATAACCATTTAAAATATCCTTTTGTTGTTTCCACATTGCATCAAATAATATTTCATCTTCTTTAGAAACACATCTTTTATATGAATTAAATCTTTCCAAATAAATTACTTTACTTGAATCAAATATTTTTGATATTATCTCATAAGCAAATAAGCCTTTTGTATTAACTTTCTTTTCTCCATTTTGAGCTTTATTTAAGTAATCATTATAAGTGTCCTCACAATGCCTTTTAAATGCTCCTCTATATTTAAGCATTGCCTTTGTAGGTACTTTCTCGAAGTCTATATCATAATCTTTATTACATAGCTTTGACTCAACAAGATTTATTTTCTTTCTTATATAGCTTAAAACTTTTCTGTAATCTTTTTGTGTAGCTTCAAGTTTCTTTACTAATACTTTTCTCATAGCTCCTCTTGTTGGCAACCATTTAGCTAATAAACTTGGATATTCGCTTTTTAAATCTTCTAATAGTTGTGTTTTTATTAAGTCTAATACTTCATTTTCTATTTTTGTATTTATACCCTCTAAAATGTAGTCATATCTTCCTAATGTTCCAATTTGATTTAAAATTAGTTTAGCGTACTCTATATCATTATCACATAGCCATTTGAAGCAAGTTTTAAATAAATCTCTTTCTCCTTTACCCTCTCTTATATCTAGTAAAAATAATAAATTAGCTACTGCTAAATTCTTATCTTCTGCATACGCATTTTTAAATATTCTTAATGTTTCTTCTTTATTAGTAAATCTTGATAACTTTGTAAACATATCTAAATTTGCATTGTATGTAGTATGATAATATTCACCACCTTTTGTATTTGTTATTGTTGATTTTTTTAGCATTTCTTCTAATAAACTCATATATAATTTCCCCTTTCAAAATAAAAAATGATACACCTTTTTGTAAAGATGTATCAGATAATAAAAGTTTTAAAAATACTTGCGTGGAGAGTTGGATTCGAACCAACGACACACATACTCCCTTAAAAATAGCTTTGGAATTTTTTTGCTGTAAGAAAATTTGACAATCTTCTATATTATTTTCTATGTTGCTCTACCAACTGAGCTATCTCCACATAAATTCAAGTGATTTCAAAAAGTGTTATAGAAAGGACATGACAATAAATATAATATTCATTGAAAATAATAATAACTTTTTTAAATCACTTTTAAACAAGATACCTTATAAACAATTCCCAAAACTGTTTTAATATACTTTGCTGTATGTATCTTTACAATACCTATTATATAACTTGTTATATAATTTGTCAACAACTTTTTTTAAAAAAGAGAAGATTTTTTTAATCTTCTCTGTATGAACTGAAATGTCTATATTTTAAATATACTATTTATCTATTTTATCATAAAAATAGTTTACTATTGTTTCTTTTATTTCTTTACAATTTAATATTTTTTGTTCACCATAACAATGTATAAATGTTTTTGTCTCTAATTGATATTTCAACATATCTAAACTGTCATTAACACAGTTATAAATCTTTTCTCCAAGACTTGTATTAGTATTTTCTAATTCTTTATAGTCAACTATACAATCAGTATTTTCATCAATTTTGGCATAAGTATAATACATATCATTATATGTAACTAACTTAATTTCTGCTCCTTTTATGTGCTTAAATTTATTTTTTAAATCGTTTTCTGTCATATCTATCATTTCCTTTCACTCAATTCAATTCATTTCAGTTCATATTTATTATATAACTTAAATTTGTTTTTTTCAACAGAAAAAGAGAAGACTTTTAAATTTCCTCTTTAATACCATAGTCTAAGGCTGGTTTGATATAATCAAATACATCTTGTATAAATTTACTTAAAACATTTTTTGTAACTTCTTCACTTACAAATACTTTTACAAAAGCAGGTAATAAACTATAAATTGCTTTATAAACATATTCAAACTTGTTTTCATTTTCTCCTTTTTGAAATTCTTTTTCAGCAAGTAATATCCATTCTAAAGCAGCCTTTTTTAAGCCTTTTTTCTTTATAGAATATACTAAATACCCTATAAAACATACTATTACAACTGCAATTACAATGTATGGTATATAATTCATTTTTATCCCCCCTTTTTATTCTTGTAAAACTTTTTCTTCTAGTGCTTTAACCCTTTCTTCTAAAGGTTGAAGCCTATCTTCTATAATTTTATCTATATTTACATTAGCTTTAAATGTTATTAAAGCATTATCTGAACTTATATTATTTTGTCCGTTTATTGTAGCAATACTATCATATTGCATTTTAGAGTCTTCATCTAATGGTATAAGCTGTTCTTCTGCTAGTTCATAATAAACAGTAACTGGGTTTCCTTCTTCGTATTTTTCTTTTAAATATTTTTTTAATCCTTCTACATCCTCAGTTTCTAATCTTTCCCTTTTAATTCTCAAAAAAATTCTTTTATAACCACCACCATTACTGATGGCTTCTATAACTGTATCTTTTCTATAACCACCATCAAATGGTATGTATTTAAAATAATTGCTAATTAAACTGCTATTAGCAACTGGTAAATCTTGACAACTAAAATCAATACTTTCAGAAGGTGCATTTAAATTTGTTATCAAACTTACAATAAAATTTTCATTACCAGTAAGTATATATTTTCCAACATTTTTATGCAATATACTTTCTTTATCAATGTAATTTTCGCTTGTACCTAATTTTGCTAAAAACTCGTTTTCTGGAAGTGTTATAGAAGAAGTGATATGTTGGTATGGAACATATTCTGTAGGCTCTCCTTCTTCTATTTGAATACTAAGAGTTCCTTGAGTAAAACCACAAGCATTAGAAAAGTATATTTTACTACAAGTTACATTTTCTACTGTTAATGTATATATACCATTTACTACTACATTATCTTTATTCAAATACTGCCCATCATTTGACTTAAAATTACCAATAATTTGATAACTTTTTTTACCATCCTTTTCAAAAGCAATAGCTCCATTTAAATAATTTTCAAAAATTGCATTATTTAAAATAAATGTTATTGATAACTTTTGAAATGTTTTATCTTCACCAAAATCAACAATTTTTTTATCGTAATTACTCTGTGTCAAGCTAACTATATCTGCATTTTCTGGATAATCAGCAATATTTTTACCTACTACTTCTACATCTACACTTCCACAATTATATGGTGTGTAGGGACTTGGTACGGCATTTGATGAAGTAACTACTTCAACTTTTATATTACTAATTGTAGCTACCTCTTCGTGACCACCATAAATGACAAGATTATAACCTATCAAATCTTCGGTATAAGTATAAACAATATTTTTAGTAAAAGTATGAGTATTGCAGAAGAAATTGTTTTTATTTAATGAATTAGAGGTAATTTCAAAACTAATAATAAACTTTTGACCTACTTTCATATTTGGAACTAATTTATCAAAAGTTACATTAGTATTAGTAAAACCTACACCATTACTATTATTTTGTAAAGTTAATGTTCCATCTCCATTGTTTGTAATAATAGAAGTGTTTTTTATTTGAGATATATCAAACAAATTCACATTATTTCCTATAACATTTTCAATTTCACTAGGGTAGTCAATGCTAGGGCTTACGCCGTAAGCTTCATAGCTTGTTGCATTAGAGCCTTCTTCGAGTTGTAAATATCCAAAATCTTCTAGTATTTTTGAGAATTTACTAGCATTGCCACTTGTAAACAAATAAAGATTATTTTCAGTTGATTTTGTTATTGCTTGGTGATTTAATCCAGTATTAGTTGGATGTGCTAACCATAAGTATGGTAAATTAGCAAAAGCATCTTCTACACTATTTCCAGAACTAAGTGCAATGTAGCTTGAACCTTCTACCATATTATCATTTAATCTACTTAAAGTATATGTGCCTGGTACATTACTAATTTCAAATATCCAATATCCTTGAGCTGAATAATTTTTATTTGCATTTTCTTCGGTTATCTTACTAAAATCAAGCAAATTTTTCCCAGTTCTTACTTCTTGTGTTAATGTGTTTAAAGGCTTTATAGTTACATCTTGCATATAGCCTTCTTCAAGACCTTCTACAATTCCTTGTTCTTGTATTACTATTTCATCTGTTTTTAAGGCTTTCATATACTTTTTATCATTTTCAACTAGTTTTTTCTCTAAGTCTTTAAAACTTACTTCGCCGTTTTCTACTTGAAAAGTTGTTGTAGTTTCATCATTGAATAGTATTTCATATATATCTATGTTTTCAATTTTTTCTTTTAAAGTAATTGAAACTATACCTTTTCCGTTAGTTATTTCAAAAGTTGTTGTTTCTCCATTATCAAATGTTATTTTATAAGTGTCTACAAGACCATTTGTACTCTCTTTTGTAACACTTTTTATTCCATAACCTCTTTCGCCTTGTGGACCTACCTCTCCTTGTGGACCTACTAAAATACTATCTCCTAAATTAACATTTATAGGATTGACATTGTTTAAGCTATCGTCCATATCAATTTTAACAATGTTATCTTCCACTATTCATCATCTCCTCTTGAAGCTCTCCAACTAATTATACAAGTTCCTTTAATTAAAGTCCTTTGTACTGTTTCTGCTTCACTATTATATAAAGTTATATCATATCTATAAAACTTTTCATCATTGTAATTGTCTAATTTTATATCTTTTGTGTCTGCTGGTAAAATGTTTATAGGATAAAATTTTAGCTCTTCATTATAATCTGTACTTACAATTTTCTTTCTAATTAAGTATTCTTCATCATCAATATTTTTTCTAACTGTAAATACTAAATAGTCTGTTGAGCCTAATTTTAATTCTTCACCTTTGCTAAAAAGCATAACTCTAATTGTCTGTGAATTTTCTTTAGTAAGTCTAATATTATTCATTTTATCACCTCATTTTTTTTAATAGTTGCACGAGTTACCCTAATCGAAAAGATGTCATCAGATTTGGAGTCTGAGGTCCTACCACTGAACGAAACTCGCATAAAATGGTTGCAGGAGTACGATTTGAACGTACGATTTCTAGGGTATGAACCTAGCGAGATAGACCACTTCTCCATCCTGCAATATAAAAGTATTCATATACTTAAATTATATCATTTTGTATGTTTCCTGTCAAACAACTAAAAACGTGGATAAGAAAAAAACGGACACTATTTCTAGTGTCCATAAGAGGTTGATATATATTTTTTAGCATTTGGAGGTGATGGAGAATTTTGCAATCTCAATCTCGGATTTGCAGTCCGAAGCCTTGCTTTTTGGCTACATCACCATACCTAAGGGGAGCTTTAGTTCCCCTTTTTTAAAAGATTTATTATCTCCTCATTTTGTTTAATTATTATTTCATTTTGTTCTATAGCTTTTTTTAAATATGTATTAGTTTGGTCATCTAACACTTTATTCTGATTGTCTAAAACT
>CANRPF010000032.1 GCA_947632375.1 uncultured Bacilli bacterium | reverse complement strand
TACTACTATTCTTTGATTTCTATTCATTTTTTTCTACTCCTCTTTTCTTTTAATAAATATTTATTAATGTCTTTTTTTCAATGAAAAAAAGAATTGCGATAACTCTTTGCTATCTTTATATTTATTATGTCATAAATTGGAATAAAAATACCCCAACAATTAGTTGGGGTTTATATTTAACTTATTTACTAAGTCCATAAATTCTTTTTGAATATCTGCTAATCTTTTTTCTGTTGAAGCTTCAAATCTTATTGATAATTGTGGCCCTGTGTTGCTTGCTCTTACTAATGCCCAACCATCATCAAATTCTACTCTTACTCCATCTATATCTAAGAAATCATATGATTTATTAATTGCATATTCTTTTACTTGTTCTACTATTTTCCATTTTAATTCATCTGTTGTTTTTATTCTTAGTTCTTCTGTATTATAGTATTTATTATATCCATCTAAGTATGAAGATAGTTTTTTATTTTTATTTTTTGATAGTATTTCTAACATTCTTAAACCTACATATATTCCATCATCATATCCATAATGATTATCTCTAAAGAATATATGTCCAGAATATTCTCCACCTATATATACTTTTCTTTTAAATAGTTCACTTTCTATATAAGCACTACCATTTTTTAACATAATTGGTTCTATATTTAGTTTTTTTAAATCTTCTACTAAAGCTTTTGAACACTTTACGTCTAATATTAATCTTTTATTATCTGTATTTACTAATATATTTCTCGCAAATATTGCAAGTAATTTATCAGATTCTATTATTTGTCCTAATTCATCTACTATTCCTACTCTATCTCCATCTCCATCATATGCTATTCCTATATCTAATCTTTCTTCTCTTACTAATTTACATAATTCTTTTAGATTAGCTTTTACATTAGGATCTGGATTATGTTTTGGAAAGCTTCCATCACTTACTGAATTTAAATAATATGCATCTATATTAAAAGATTTCATTATTTCTTTAATAAATATACTTGTTGTACCATTTCCTGTATCTATACCTACTTTTAGTTTTCTATCACCTAAATTTATAATAGATTTTAAGTAATTTATATATTCATTTTTTATATCATAATAATGTACATTACCTTTTCCTTTTACAAATTTTTGTGATTTTATTAAATCATATACAGTATTTAAATCTTTTTCATCTAAGTGTAAGTAATTTTTTCCAAATAATTTAAAACCATTTTCATTTGCAGGATTATGACTTGCAGTTACCATTATTCCTGCTTCATTTTCTAATTTAATCGTTGCATAATTTAATATTGGTGTTGTAACTCTTCCAAGCATTATTACATTTATTCCACAATCATTTAATCCTTCTACTACTTTTAATGTTAAAGATTCTCCACTTAGTCTATTATCATAACCCACTATACATTTATTTAATTGGTTATTTTTTAAAAATGTTCCAAATGCTTTACCTACTAAAAGTGCAACTTCTTCTGTTATATTTTTTCCATAAACCCCTCTGATATCATTTTCTCTTAAAATACTAAAATCAGTCATTTATTCCTCGCTTTTAAATAAAGTTTTTGTTTCTTTCATTTCGTCTGGTATCTTTATATCCATATATTTTAATATTGTTGGTGCAATCATTGTTATATCTCCAGATTCTTTTAATGTTACATCTTCATTACAAAATATAAATGGTACAGGACTTAATGAATGTGTTGTAATAGGTACATTATTTTCATCAAACATGTAATCTATATTTCCATGATCACTAGTTATTATAAGTGTATAAAAATTATCTTGTGCTGCTTCATAAATTATTTGTAAGTATTTATCTACATATTCTAGTGCTTTAACTGCTGCATCAAATTTTCCTGTATGTCCTACCATATCTGGATTTGCAAAATTTATTAATATAAAATCATAATCTTTTTCTATACTTTTAACAGCCTGTTTTGTTAATTCTTCAATACTCATTTGAGGAATCATATCATAAGTTGCAACTTTTGGACTTTGAATTTTTATAGAATCACAATTTTTTAATTTATCGTCTATACCTCCATTAAAGAAATAAGTTACATGTGCATATTTTTCTGTTTCTGCTATTCTTGCTTGTGTCATATTTAAATCAGAAAAATATCTTCCTATACTATACACATTACTTAAATCTTTTTTAAATAACGTTGGTGCATTTACAGTTGGTATTTCAAACATTGTTACTACTTTTAAATTATTTACATGTCTTATAGGATATTCTTGAAAATCTAGTTCTGTTAAGCTTCTAATTATTTGTCTTCCTCTATCTGCTCTAAAATTCAACCATAATAATCCATCATGTTCATTTATTTTAAATTCTGGATTTAATATTAATGGCGGTAAGAATTCATCAGTAATACCTCTTTTATAACAATTGTTAATTGCTACTTCTGGATCTATTATTTTTAATCCTTTTCCATTTATTAACATATCTGAATAAACTCTTGTTCTTTCCCATTTATTATCTCTATCCATTGCATAAAATCTACCACATATTGTTCCGATATGACCTATGTTATTTTCATTTAAAGTTTTGTTCATATCATCGACATATTTCATAGCACATTTAGAATCTGTATCTCTACCATCAGTTATAGCATGAAATATTATTTTTTTAATTCCCATTTCTTTTAACATTGGTATTATTTTTTGCATATATCTTATATCAGAATGAACACATCCATCACTTAATAATCCCATTAAGTGTAAAGTTGATTCATTAGTGTTTACATGTTCGATTAATTTTTTTAATTCTTCATTATTTGCAATTGATTTATCATCTATTGCTTCATTTATTACTGTTATGTCTTGTTTAACTCTTTTTCCTGCACCAATTGCAAAATGACATACTTCACTATTTCCGAATATTCCATCAGGAAGACCAACATAATGTTCACTTGCTTTTAATACACTATGTGGATATTTATCCCATAACTTTTTATAATTTTCCATGTTTGCTGCCAATATAGCATTACCATGTGTTTCTTCTCTATAACCAAAGCCATCCATAATTAAAAGTATCATTTTTTTCATTTTTAAGCCTCCTTAAACCCATTAATATCACATGCACCTTCGTTATCACAAATTGAATTAGTATTATCACAAACAATACCATCTTTTAAATCTTCTCCCTTTATATTGGATACTAATTTATATTTGTCATTATCGTAATAAACTACTGCAATAAGTTCATTTCCACTATATTTTTGATTAGTTAAAGTATTAGTTATATATTCCTCTTGTTCATCATCACTTGCATAAATACCACTATGTATTAAATATTCTACTGAAAAAAAATAGCATTTAGTTTTATCACCTGGATAAATTTGATCTTTTAAGTATCTTTCTGTATATGATAATATAGCTTTTTTAATAGTAGCTTTCTTTGATTCATAATTTTTTTCTTTTATATTATTATTTATATTATTATATGCTGGTGTCATAATTATCATTAAAAGACCTAAAATAGAAATAACTGCAACCAATTCCACCAATGTGAATCCTTTTCTATTCATATATCCCACCTATTATTGATTTTAACATAAAACACTAAAAAAAAGTAGTTAATTTGAACTACTTTCTTTAAATATTTTAATATTGATAGTTTTAGTAGATGCAACTAACTTAAATCTTGGATCATCTATTTCAAGATTTATCTCTACTTCATGAGTACCTACAGTATATCCTGATAAGTCTATTGTTGCTCTTATTGAAGATGGTTCTAAACTATCTAATGCAGTTTGTACTCCGTAAGCAATTACATTTATTGTTTTATAGCTTACTGCGGAAGCTCCATATCCATTTGCTAAATTCAAATATGTAATACCAATATCAGTAAATTCTTTTGTTGTTTCACTACCTAATGTAATTGTTACACTAGTTGTATTTTCACTCATATATCTTACTCCATCAGGTCTTATTAATGTAATACCATTATAAGTTTTATCTGTATCTAAATCATTTACATCTATTTTAGCTTCTATAGAAGTTAATCCATCTATAACAGATTTTTCTCCATATACAGTTACTTTTGTTACTGAAGAATTAATACTACTTATTGCATAACCTGATTTTAATTCTCCTTCTGTAACTATTTTAACAGGTAATTCTGCTGAATAAGAATCTACTTTTATATTAGCTTTAATATTACCTGGTACCATTTCTACATTATTTACTTTATTACCTTCACTATCGAATGCTACTAAAGTAATAGAATCAACATCATCAAATTCACCTTCACTAGTAAATCCTGCTGCTTTTACATCAATTAAAGCTTTAACACTTGCTATTTTATCTAAAGTCTTTCTTGAACCTTTAACAATTATATTATTTTGTTTCAATGAAACACTAGATATAGTTAATTTTTGATCTAATTCTTGTTCATTAACTAAATCATATGATAAATTAAATGTTTTACTTTCTTTCTTACTAATTTCTACTTTAACTTCAGATGGATCTAGTTTAAAACTAACATTTTTTCTTGATTGATTATATTTTAATTTTACTGTATAAGTTCCAGGTGTATATTTAGTTAAATCTAATTCTATTTTATGATTATCAATAGATTTTGCTAAATACAAATTACTTCTTGAACCTATTAAAGTAATATCAACAGTTTCAGGAACTCCTTCTACAACATAATTTTCTTGATTATAAATTACATCTATTGTTTGACCTGTAATAACTTCTGCCTCATTATCGACTAATAATATTACTTGTCTATCTACTAACCAAAATACTATTATTGCACATAATAAAGAAACATATATTAATACAGTAGGTCTATTTAAAATAGTTTCTAATTTAGATGAATTAGATTTACCTAATTTACTTATTTTATAAATCAATTTACTTATAGGAGTTACGATTAACTTATCTAATATATTATATATACCGACAAAAAATGCGGCAAATAATTTAAATATTTTACTCATTTATATCTTCCTCCTCATCAGCATCATAAAATACTTCAGGTTTTGGTTTTAATTCTTCTAGCAATTTAATTTTAAATTCTTCTAATGTCAAATTATAATATAAATGATTATCTACAGCGATTGATATTCTTCCTGTTTCTTCAGAAACTACTAATGCAATAGCATCAGTTTCCTCTGCAACACCTAATGCTGCTCTATGTCTTGTTCCTAATTTCTTATTCAAATTAGGATTCATACTAGTTTTAAAAACTGCTCCAGCACAAGTAAGTCTATCTCCTTGAATTATAACTCCACCATCATGTAATGGATTAGGAGGCAAGAATATTGCATCCAACAAAGGCGCAGTTATATCAGCATAAATTTTATTAGCTGATGTTATATATTCTTGTAAAGACATATTTCTTTCTAAAACAATTAATGCACCAATTCTATTTTTTTTCAAATATTCTATTGCAGACATTATTTCAAATACAATTTTTTCTCTTTCATCTACAGTAAGAACTTTATGTCTTCCTAATAATTGACTTCGTCCTATACTTTCTAAAACATTTCTAATTTCAGGTTGAAAGATTATTATTAATGCTATTGGTCCCCAAGATAAAACATACTCTAAAAGTAATCCAACAGTATATAAATTTAAGACATCGCTTAAAATTTTAATTAATATAATTATTAAAACTCCCTTAAATATTAAAACCATTTTTACATTATTTTTAATATTTTTAAAAATAAAATAAAACATTACCCATATTATACAAATATCTATAATTTTAGTTACAATACTCCAAATAGATGTTAATGGCATTATATCACTCCTCAATATTATTTTATTATATCAAATTTATTATACTTATGATTTTTTTTCAGTTTCTACATTATTATATTTATTTAAAAGTTCATCTTCAACTGTTTCTTCTTCATCTTCTTCAGAAACATTTTCTTTTTCTTTTGTGACTTCAATAGTTTTTATATTAGGACCTGCTACATTACTATCATCACTTTTAGGTCTTCTTAACATGTCTATAAGATAACCTATTAATGCAAACACAAAAAATAATCCTATTAAAATTATAATTAAATAATTTTTTATAATAAAATCCATTTTTTATCACCCTTTTTATTCAATAGTTACTGATTTATTAACAGGTTGTATTTGAACAAAAGTATTTCCATCAGTTAATTTAATTTCATTTCCATTTAAATCTTTATATATAGTTTTTGAATTTCTTGATTCTTTTGTCCAAGTTATTTTTATAGATTGTCCATTAGTTATAAAATAACCTTCTCCTGTACCTAGATTTTTTAAATCTTGTCTACCCTTTTCATCTCCAGAAATAGTTGTAGTATTTGCTTTAACTACTAGTATATTCTTAAAATGAAGTTGTTCATTTGTTAACAAATCCATATGTGCATTTTCATTATTATATCTTAAATAATACTTATTTTCACTATCATATACATATTTAACATATGTGCTATTAGTATAATCTATTTTTACTTGATTAGCAACTTGATATGTTGCATCTTGAGTTAAATCAACTTCTTTTTCATAATTAAATAATTTATAATTATCGGATGTAGTTCTATATTTTTTACTTGTAGCTGCTTTAATTACATTAGCTGTAGATGTAAATGCATTATTTGGACTATTAAAGCTCTTATCTCTCCAAAACATATTAGATGGATTATAAAGTCCATTTAAATTATTAATACCTAAAGATTTAATATCTTTTTCAGCTTGAGGACTCCATCCAAAATGAACATAAATTGCATCATTTTCTAATGCATAGTCTAAATAATAATGTCTACTACTTCTAACAGGTCCAATTTGTGATACGTCCACATCCTTAAATACTGCTAATAATCTAGTAATTCCACCTTCTACAGTAATTTCATATATTAAATATGCCTTAGATAAACCATGATGTCTTTTTTTAGCTTGTGAATCATTAGGAATCATTACTGCTATTGGTCTTTGATTGCTAGTTTCATCATATACTTCTAATTTATTTTCATCTTCAATAATTACCTCTTCATTAGGTATTACTTTATTATTATCATCTTCATCTAACTTATCTTTTTTAAGAAAAAATAATGAAACAAAAACCGCCCCTAATACAACTACTAAACCTAATAACCAAATATGTTTAATTCTTATTTTTTGTTTCTTAGTTTTAGGTATTTTTATTTTATTTTTTTTCTTCATTTCAACACATCCTATTAAAATAATAACATAAATAATAAAATATTAAAATAAATAATTGAATTATTGAAATAAAAAAACACACATGCTATACTTTTTATAGGAGTTGATTTAATGGATGAAAAAGTAAAAAAAATAGTTTTGATGGTACTCGGCGTAGCCGCTATAGTATTTTTAATTTTATTTTTAACATTTGGGTTAAAGAAAAAATATACCCCAGAAGAATTTGATAATGTAATTGTTGAAAAGGCTAAAAGTTACTTTGAATATAACGAAGATGAATTACCAGAAAAAGATTCAGTTAAAACATTATCACTTCAAGATTTAGAAACATTAGGTATTATAAAAAGTACTGAAAAAATGTTATCTAAAGATGCAAGTTGTTCTGGATCATTAATTATTGAAAATAACAATAATTATTATATGTATTCTACTAATTTAAATTGTTCTTATTTAGGAGAAACATATAACACTAATAATTTAAAAGATTTATTAATTAGCAAAAAAGTAACTAGTGGTAATGGTATATATCAATTAGAAGATGGTTACTACTATAGAGGAGAAGATGTTGATAACTATTTAATATTTGATGGTATACTTTGGAGAATAACAAAAGTTAATCTTGATGGAAGTATAAGATTAATTGAAGATGGAAGAAGAAGTTCTGTTGAATGGGATAATAGTTATAACGCCGATAAAGAATACAGCTATGGTATAAATAGTTATATTAGAAATGATATTGGAATAAGTAGTTCAATAAAACAATCATTAGATAGTATTTATGAAAGTGAAGATATATTAACTAATGCAGGTAAAGGATTTATAAAAAAGACTAATTTATGTATAGGAAAAAGATCAGAAAATGAAACTGTAAATAATGGAAGTATTGAATGTTCAAATTTATTAGAAAATCAATATTTAGGATTACTTCAATTAAATGAATATTTCTTAGCAAGTTTAGATAGCAATTGTACAAATATAAATTCAACAGCATGTATAAATTACAATTATTTAGCTACGTTATCACCTTATTGGACATTAACAGGAAATTCAGAAAATACTTACCAAGTTTATAAAATAGATTATACACCTTCATCATCAAATGCATCTTCATCAGCAATGAATAGAATGGTAATAAATATTAGTTCTAATACTACTGTATCAGGAGAAGGAACAGAAGAAAATCCATATGTAGTAAGTGGATTTGATTCAACACTAAAGAAATTTTAAATACACCTTAATAAAGTGATATGACAAAAGTAGACAAAGAGAAAAACACTCTAGTCTACTTTTTCTTATGGTAAAATTACAATAAAGGAGATGAAATAATGGGAAGATCTAAAGGGACAAAAAATAATATGAGAACACCTAAAGAAAAAGAAAAAAGAATTTTTATTCAAGAAAATTAGGTAGAAATGCAATTTGTAGAAAATATAATATTTCTACTAGAACTTTAGCAGATTGGAGAATTAAATACAATAAATTTGGGATAAATGGTTTAATATCAAACTCAGGAAAATCTAAAGGAGGAAACAAAGGTATTTGGTTAAAAAAAGCAAAACAGTTGAAGAAAACCTTAAATTAAAAATAATGAAATTAGAAATTGAAAATCCAAGTATAAAAGAATTAATCATTGATTTTGATTTAAAACATTGTTCAGATGTTTCAAAACTTATTAAAGAATACATTTATTATTACAACAATATAAGACCGTCTTATGCTTTAAAAAATAAAAACCCAATTCAAAATTGAATCAGGGTTTTAGTGGATTGTTTTATATACTACTTTTACTTGACTAGTTCATAATGGTGTATTTTTTTATTGCAAAAAAAAATAGACATTACGTCTATTTTCCCCCTTTTTATTTTGTATAAGTATATTCCCATGTAACTCTGTATATAATACCATAATTACATAAGTTATCCCATTCACCTATACTAAATGGTTTAGAACATTGTTTAGTAACATTTCTAGTTGTCCACCAACTAACATCGAAACCATTTCTTGAAGCACTACTTAATGATTTATACTTTGTACTATAGTAGAAATCAACATACTTAATTGTAGCTAATGTTCTAGCATCATTATCATCAGCACTTTCCCATTGATATTGATCATTTCCTGGGTAAATGAATGTATTATAATGATTATTAGTATACTTAGCAGCATCACTTGCTGTTATAAGTGGAGATTCAAATTCGATATTTTTGATTCTAACTTCTTTAATATTGCTTTTATTTAACTTAGCTGGAACTTTTAATGTATGATCCACATTGAAATCTTTTGTTCCACTAGCAGCCCATCCCATAGAGTAAACTAAAGTTTCATATTCAGCAGTATATTCTTGTTCTTCATAGTCGTAATCATAGTCATAATCATAATCGTAGTCATAATCATAGTCATAATCACTACTATTTGAATAAGCAAACATAGCTTTTAAAACAATGTTTCCTGTTACAGGAGTATTAAAGTTGTATTTTTTACCATTTAAATACCAACCTAAGAAATCATATCCACTCTTATAAGTAGCACCAGGATTTTTAGCTTTAGAATTTTCAGCAACTTTTTGACTAGCATAAGTTGTTCTTCCACCATTTGAATCAAATTTTACTGTATAATATCTTGTTGTAGTATTAGGTTTAGTTGAACCACTATTGCTATTTCCATTATTAGTATTTCCGTTACCGTTACTATTGCTATTAGTTCCATTTGAAGAAACATCTTTTCCGTTAACTGTTACTTTTTGATTTACATTAGTTTGAGCATTAACATTAACGTTAACACCACAACCTGAAGCTGTAGTACATTTATTTTCAGAAGTACTTGTACTAGTATTTTTACTTGAAGAATAATTTGAAGTTGAATTTGTATTTACTGTTTTATTAGTATCAGTTTCAACATCATTTTCTCCTAAAAATACTAATGAATAACTTGAAGAATTACCACATACTAAGTTAGCTTTTAATTTGTAATCTTTATTTTCTAATGTAGCAGTTACATAACTTCCTTCACCATCACAAGTTTTTCCATCTTCATCTGATAAAGCAGCAATGTATCCTTTATTAATTAATTCATTTAAAGAAACCATTACAGAGCTTCCTTCAGTTTTAGGTAAAGCATCTTTTGTTGTATCAAAATAATTTTTACCAGCATTTCTCAACTTCTCCATATTAGCAGTAAATGTTGCAGTATTTTGAGCAGTTGTATTTTCTTGTGTTTGGTTTTCTTCATTGTTATTTTTCTTGTCATTTCCTTTTAACATTGTGTAACCTTTAATAGCTATTAAAACAACTAAGAAAGCAATAACAACTTTTAAGAACAATCCTTTCCAATCAATCGACTTTTGTGTATTATCTTCGTACATAAATATTATCCCCCTTCTAAGATTAATTTTTGCACTTCACTAAAAGATGTAAGTATTCTAACACATTTAAATAATATTGTCAATGTTAAAAAACTCCTTCAATGGAGCCTTATTTTTATTAATTCAACCCCCATTGATAAACTAATTTTAGCACATTTACGTTTATTTGTCAAATCGCGTTATTTAAACAGTACAAATGATAAAAAAGCTATCAATATAATTAGACAAATAAATGCATTTATACTTTCTGACTTTTTTGTCTTTTTTTCAACTCCTACAGCCATAGTAGCAAAAAGTCCACCTACTAAACCACCAATATGAGCTGACATATCTATATTAGGTATAAATAATCCTATCGCTAAGTTTACTATTAATAATGGTATTAATTGTTGTTTTAATACACTTCCTAAATATAATCTATAATGATATCCAAAATACATTATACTTCCAATAAGACCAAATATTGCACCACTTGCACCTATAGACCAACTATTTGTAAGAACACAAGATAGCAAATTTCCAACAATCATACTTATAAAATATACAAATAAATATTTTTTCTTACCAATAAAACTTTCTATTTGAGAACCTATTATATTTAATGAATACATATTACATAATAAATGTATGATACTTCCATGTAGAAATCCACTTGTAATTAATCTATAAAGTTGACCATGTTTAACAAAATATGGATTTAATGCAAAATTAGTAAATATATCAAAAGAATTTGTAAGTTCACCTATTAAAGTTAAAATATACATTGCTACATTTATATATATTAATACCTTAGTAATTACTATTTTCTTTTTCTTAAATACACTTTCATAGAATTGATTATCTTTTTCAGTTTTCTTATTAATATCATTAGATACATTAAGTAAAAAATCTAAACCTTGTAAATCATTTATCTTTTCATTAACTATTTGTGGAAATAAAGAAATAATACCATCTTTATTTTCTAAATCTTTATTACCTTTTATAATTAAATTATCAATATTATCATAATTTTTTATAGTAATATCTTCATTAGTATCTGTTAATATATTTAAAGTTTTTAACTTTCTTGTAAGAGTCTTTTTTTTAATTTGTCTATTTACACTATTTATTTTATACATATCAAAATCTAATTGTTCAATATTATGTATATAATTAGAATTTATTCTTATTATTTTATAATTAGCATCTAAATTTTCTAACCATATTTCATTTTTTACGCCATTTACCATTATTGGTGCATAATCTTCTTTAGTTACAAAATAGTGAACTAGTTTCATTATAAGTTCGTCTTTTTCTGTTACTCTTATTGCATCATCCATAATAATTTCCCTTCTTCTTTTATTTTATAACAAAACTTAAGAAGAGTAAAGATTTCTATTATTTCTCTTCTAAAGTATTTAAAAAACTTAAAAAATACTCTGGAATATCACATTCAAAGTGCATTGGAATTTCCTTTGTAGGATGTATAAAATCCATAGAATAAGAATGAAGAAATTGTCCAAAATCACTACATTTATCCTTACTATATACAGGATCGTTATATATAGGATAACCTATATAATTCATATGAACTCTAATTTGATGAGTTCTTCCTGTATCAAGTTTCAATTTAACTAAAGTAAAACCTTTATATCTTTTAAGAACTGTTAAATGAGTAACAGCGTTTTTTGAATTTTTTGCAGTTACTGCCATCTTTTTTCTATCATTTTCACTTCTTCCAATTGGAGCATCAATAGTTGCTGTTTCACTCATGAATTCACCCTTTAATAAGGCTATATATGTACGTATTATAGTTTTATTTTGAAAATATTGACTTAATATTTCATGTGATTTATTATTTTTTGCAATTATAATTAATCCACTAGTATCTTTATCAATTCTATGTACTATACCAGGTCTAACTTCACCATTTATATTACTAAGATTATTAGTATGATACATAAGGCCATTTACTAAAGTATGACTATAATTTCCATTTCCTGGATGTACTACCATTCCAGATGGTTTATTAACTATAATTATATCTTCATCTTCATATACTATATTTAAATCCATTTTTTCAGGTTCTATATCATGTTTTTCAGTATATTTTAAATTAATATTTATTATATCATTTTCTTTTACTTTATAATTAGCTTTACTAGGTTTGCCATTTACTAAGATAAATTCATCATTTATCATTTTTGAAATTACATTTCTAGATAATTCAGTATTCTTACTTAAATATTTATCCAATCTTTCGTTTTCTACTTCTTTTACTTTTACTTCCATTTTGGTCTTCTCCTTTTATAATAGAAATAATTAATATAAACACCCCTATACAAATAAAACTATCGGCTAAATTAAATACAGGAAAATCATATCCAAAAATATAAAAATCTAAAAAATCTCTTACGTATCCAAATAATACTCTATCAGATAAATTTCCTAAAATTCCACCGATTAAAAAACCAAAACCTAAGATATTTCCAATATTTCTTTTAAAAGAATTTACATATCTAACAAGAATAATTAGTGCTATTAAACTTAATATTATTAAAAATACTCTACTATCTTTTAATATACTAAAACTTGCTCCAAAATTATTAATATATTTTATGTTAAAAAAATTTTTAATAACTACAATTGATTGATTTAATTTAAGATAAGTACCTACAATCGATTTAGTTATTTGATCACTTATAAATATTACAAGTGCTAACAAAAATACTCTTTTAGACATATAAACACCCTCCAACATTATAAAACATTTAATTCAATTCAACAAGTATAACATCTTCTCCTATTTTTACAATATTACTAATTGTAAAGATAGTTTCCTTATTAGAAGAAAATAATCTAAAAAAACTTCTTTTAGGTAAAACATAAAAGTTAAGAATATTTCCATCTTTATCAATTTCTAAATCACTTATAGTTCCAATATTTTTACCATCACTTATATTTATTATTGTCTTATCTTGTAAATCACTCATTTTCATTATACCACCAATAAAATATATGTTATTTTAACAACCTTTTTACATTATTTATAGCATTTTTTTCTATTCTAGAAACTTGTGCTTGACTTACTCCTAGTTCACTTGCTATTTCACTTTGTGTTTTTCCTACAATATATCTATCTGTTAATATATTTCTTTCTCTTTCTTTAATCTTTAACATAGCTCTGTTTAAACTAATAATCATATCTCTATCTTCATTATTATTTTTTACATCTGCTATTTGATCTTCTAAATAAATTGTATCTCCTCCATCATTATATATTGGTTCAAAAATAGACATAGGTTCTTTTAATGAATCTAATGCTAATTGTAAATCATAATCACTTATTTCTAATGCTTTTTTTATTTCTTCATTAGAAGGATCTACTCCATTTTTTAGCAAAAATTCATCTTTAAATTGTAATATTTTATAAGCAGTGTCCCTTATACTTCTCGCTATTCTTACTTGAGTTGAATCTCGTATGAATTTTTTTACCTCACCCATAATTAGTGGTACAGCATAAGTTGAAAACATTACTCCATAATTTATATCAAAATTATCAACTGCTTTAATCAATCCTATACATCCTATTTGAAATAAATCATTCATATCATGTTTTCCATTATTATATTTTTGGATAATACTTAATACTAATCTTAAATTAGATTCAACTATCTTTTCTTTTGCATTTATATCTCCTCCTTGATACTTCATAAATAAATTTAGTAATTCATCATTTTTTATAGTTTTTAATTCATTAGTATTAATACCTGTAATATCTACTTTATATTTACTCATATCAAAATCCTTTCAAGATTATTTATGAGCATAATTATTTAAGTTTATTCAAAAAATAAGAAACTATTAAGTTTCCTATTTAGTATTACCAATAAAATATTTTTTCTTTCCTCTTCTTATTATTAAATAAGAATCATCAATTAAATCTTCTTTAGAAATAATAGTTGCTTCATCTGTTATTTTATCTCCATTAACAATTATACTACCACTATTTAAAAATTCTCTTGCTTCTCTTTTACTTGATGCAATATTATTATTAACTAATATATCAATTATTGTACTATCAATTGAAAATTCAAAATTAGGTACATCTTTTAAACCATCTTTTATTTCATCTATACTTAATTTTTTAATATCACCACTAAATAAACATTCACTTATTTTAACAGCTTTTTCATATTCTTCTTCACCATGTAAAAATGTAATAACTTCTTTAGCAAGTGTTTTTTGTGCAAAACGATTTTCTGGATGAGAATTATGTTCTTTCATTATAGAGTCAATTTCTTCTTTATTTAAAAATGTAAATCTTTTTAAATAATCTTCCATCATTATATCTTCAAAATTTAACATGTATTGATATAATTCATAACTTGAAGTTTTATTCTTATCTATCCATAAAGCATTTCCATAAGATTTACCTAATTTATTTCCATAAGAATCTACAGTTAATGGCATTGAAAAAGCAAAAACTTCTTCATCTCTTAACTTTCTAACTAATTCTATACCTGTAGTTAAATTACCCCATTGATCTGATCCACCAAATTGTAAATCAATACCATATTTATCATGTAATGTTAAAAAATCATATCCTTGTATTAACATATAAGAAAATTCAGCATAAGAAATTCCAATATCTAATTGTCTTTTTACTAAATCCTTATTAATCATATAAGTAACATTTATATACTTTCCAACATCTCTTAAAAAGTCAATATAATTTATATCTTTAAACCAATCATAATTATTAAATACAGTTATATCATCACCAAAAAGTTTTTTTAATTGTTCTTTAATTTTTACAAAATTACGATCAATTACTTCAACATCAGCTTTTTCTCTTTCGCCTGTACCTCTAGGATCTCCAACACGACCTGTTGCACCACCTACTAAAACATAAGGCTTATGGCCTGCTCTTTTCAAACGTTCAATCATCAAAAATGTTGGAAATTGTCCTATATGTAAGCTCTCAGCAGTAGGATCTGCACCTATATAAAATGAAAGTCCGCCTTCATTTAATTTTTCCTTTAATAAAGGACTTGTAACATCTTTAATTAAGCCTCTCCATTCTAATTCATCATAAAATTTCATAAATACCTCCTATAAAAAAACATCCATAACATAAGGGCGAGTTACCGCGGTACCACCTTAATTTTATGAATGTATCATACTTAATAATCGTAACGTGAATATTCGTTTTAGCTCAAGGGTTGTAAAGCCTTTCATCGCTAACAAATGAATTATAACATATAAAATATTTTAAAACAATACTAACTAGCTTTAATTTGTTCTATATAATTATTAACCTTTTCACTCCAAGTAGTACTTGCTGCATACTTTGGATTAATTAATTCTGGTGTTGTAAGACCAATACTATAATAATTTTTATATAGCATATCTAAATAACCTACTATACCTTCTTCTAAACTATCATATTTTCTGTAGCTTCCACCATTACATTTAGGAGAACCTTTAATTCCACCTATATTATTACATTCTCTAACTAACTTACTACAATTCCACTTACAACCCGTTTCATGTAGCACAATTGCGACTGCTAAATAAGGATCTAACCCTGTTTTAGCATAATAAGAAGCAAAGTAATATCCCGTATTAGATAAAGTTGAATTTAAATTTCTATTTAATTTATCTGTTAATTCTTTAATAGTTAATCCATCATAATAAATTCCATCAAAGTTTTCCATATTTAAATCATTTGATATAACCTTATCTTCCAAAGCTTGAGAAGTTTTAGTAAAAGTAGTTGTCTTTATAGTTGTCTTAGTTGTACTTGTCGTAGTAGTGGTTGTTGTAGTAGTTGTAACAGGTTGTTCATTAGTTGCAACTTCCATAGTTGTAAAATCTAAAGAATATAACCTAGTAGATAAATTACTAAAATTATTATAAACTACCTTATTTGAGTCTTCAATTCCATAATTGTTATAAAAATAATTTCGCACTCCCCTCATACAAGCAAGTGATAAAACTATTCCCATAGCAACAATATATATTTGCCAATAAACTTTTTTCATAATATCACATTCCATATTATAGCAAACTATAATAGATTATGCAAAAATAATCATAAAACGACAAAAAAATCGCATTAATATGCGATTCTAAAACTATTTTAGGTTAACCTAAGGAATACTTATAATGAATAGAAAAAAGAAATAAGTATCCCTACATCAAAAATAATTTGATGCTTAATTTACTGTACTACATATGGATTTGACTTAGTACCAGTACCTGTTACAGAAATATTACTCATTAATACAACAACAGGTCGTAATGGAAGATCAGGATTGCAGGTACGCATAATACTTCCACCAAAATGTTCATGATAAATTACCCCAAGATATCCCCATGTAAACCCTTTGTCTTTCGAAAGGGTCAACCAACTTAAATTAGGAATTGTTAAATAACAATTAGTAAAATCAGTTACATAATAACCAGATCTTTCTGGCGAAGCTATACCAGCAAAAAGCACTTCATCTCCTGTTAATAATCCTATATAAGAAGAAATTGTTTTATCATCAACTTCTGTTTTTAATGAAGCATAACGTACAGAGTATGAAAAAGTATCTTCATATGGCCAATCTTCTAGCTTTAATTTTGACTCAAAAGATTTCAATTTAGAATTATACCAACTCTGTAATTGTGAAGGTGCATTACTTAAGGATGAATGAGGAAGAACACTATATCCCTTACTACTTGAATCACAAGTGTGCTCTTTATCTTCGAGAACTATTTTTATACTTCCATCTCCTTGTACTCTAACGATTCTCCAACACATATTTGCAAAATTAATATAATTATTATCAACATTTCCCGTAAAATAATAAGAATATCCTAAAGAATCATTTGCAATACTTAATAAATCACCACTACTTCTCAAAGGATAATCCATATCAACATTTTGTTTTACAATAAACTCAGAACTTGCATATTCATTTGCTATTTTATATGCTAATCCTCTTGAATTTTTTGCATAAGGATTATATTGTTTTAGCTCAGTAATATTTACTTTTGCACTAAATGTTTTACCCATATCTATTGATTGATTTATATCATCATGATTTTTATATGTTATTTTTAATGTATAATTATGAGTTTCTTTTGGTTTTATTGAATTTATAACCAGAATACCATCCCCAGAAGGAAAATTTAACTCGCTATCTTGATTTTTGCAAGAATCAGAACTATCACTTGAACAAGTTAAAGTATATATTAAATCTTCTTTTCTTGTTAACGTATTATTTGTATCTTCTAATATTACAGCGTAATTATCGACCTTAGCACTTCCTGTATTTTGTACTGAAAATGTCTTTTCTAATGTATCTCCAAGCATCATCTCTGATGTTGCTATCAGACCATTACCATCACTATATGTTAACTCTAAATTGGTTAATGTTCCTGATATACTTTTTGATGTTGAATTACCTATTATTCTTGCCATGAAATAAGCATACGTTATTCCAATTAAAGCGAGCGTCACAATTATTATTCCTACTATACTTACTACTATTCTTTGATTTCTATTCATCTTTACTCCTCTTTTCTTTTAATAAATATTTATTAATGTCTTTTTTCATTGAAAAAAGACATTAATAAATATTTAT
>CANRPF010000031.1 GCA_947632375.1 uncultured Bacilli bacterium | reverse complement strand
GCAATAAGTTACATGAAAAGATTAACAATTTTGTAACAAAAATTAATAAAAAATTAATCTGCGCAACTTATTGAAGATCATGTGACATTTTAATACTTTATAACTTTAGCACGTCACCGCGCTAAAGGACTTTGTGATTTTTTTAACAATCTCAGGATTGTGAAACTTTAAAGTAGTAAAGTGTTAATAATTCACCGCGCTAAAGTGTGTTAAAATTTTAACAATCTTAGGACTGTACAACATTAAAGTAGTAACGCATTACCACTGTGCTGCTTTAATACGCGAAAGCAGGTTAAAATTTTAACAATTTTAATACTGTACAACTTCACCACGTTAAAGTGATAAAGTTTGTTAAAAGTTTAACAAACTCAGGACTGTGCAACGTTAATACTTTACTGTATTAAAGTATGTTAAATTTTTAACAAACTTAGGGCTGTAAAACTTTAATGCATTAAAATATTAATACGTTAATACATTAATATTTTAATGCATTAAAGTGTGTTAAATTTTTAACAAATACAGGACTGTAAAATTTTAATGTGTTAAAGTAATAATACATTAACGTTTTAATGTATTAAAGTGTATTGTTAAAAATTTAACAATTGCACGACTGTACAACTTTATTGTGTTAAAGTGGTAACGTGTTAATGTATTAACTTTTTAACACGTTACCACTTTAACACAATAAAGTTGTACAACAATAATGTATTAAAATATTAACACGTTACCACTTTGCTGTGTTAAAGTAATAACGTATTAACACATTGCTATTTTAACGCTTTAACGTACTAAAATGTCACATTTTGGGATGTCACATATTATGTGATTATGCTGCATCTCTTTATCACTTTACTGCTTTAACGCGTTAAAGTCTCAAAGCGGGCCGCAGCGAGATTAACGATGTATTAACGTATGCAAGCGGCCCGAGGAATTGTCTTAACATAAATATATGAATTTAATAAAATTTTATTAAGCATAATTAAATATATTGTGTTTATTTAAATTAATTAATATGATTTAATTTAATATTTAATTGTAACTATCCATTGTCCATGACTTTCTTTCCATTTAAAACAGTATTGATTTACTGTTAAATATCTTTTTACTCTTTCAAAAGCTTCTTTACTAATCAATAACAATGACATAGTTTATCCTCCCTACATTTTATTTCTAATATATTCTATTATTAAAGTAATAATAGCAGGCCCTAATATTAATATCATTGGAGTTATTATTAATAAAATTATTTCAAGAAACATTTTTATCAACCTCTTATTTTTCTTTATTATATTTTATTATAACATTTTTTTATTTATTTATCAAAGTTTTTATTTATTGTTTAGAGATAAAATTATAGGAGCATTAGAATTACGAGGTATTAATTTTTATTATAGTTATTAAAGAAGGTTTTCTTTTATAGGCATTATTAAAATCATAGTATTTAATTATTACATAAAAAATATAAATATTAAATAATGTTTTTATATAATATTATTTAATAATATAATACATTAATAATTAATATATTTATTATATTATTAATTGTTAATGTATTATTATTATTATTATTATTATTATTATTATTATTATTATGTCGTGGTATGATCTTCATAGCACTCATAATGTTATATTATATCTTTATCTTATCTTCCTATATTTTATTATCGTCTATATTTAAATTAATCCATGTATGGTAATAATACAATAATATAATAATTATATATGTATTGTATTATTATAATTTTAATATTTTATTATATATACATCTATTTATCTTTATATGTATAAGTATATATTATATAATTATATTATTATCTTATTCATATTTATAATATAATTATATAATATATACTTATATTAATTAGGCATTATTTAATTAATATAAGTATAGTATTATTTTAGGATAGAAAATATTTTATTAATATTATAATAATATATTAATAAAATACTTAGATGCTATATATTATAGATGATTCGGATAGTGTCTACCATTTACGCGCCTGCTATTTCAATATATAATTATATAATTATATATTTTAATATATTTATATTACAATTATTATTTTATAAATAATTAATAATATAATATGTTTTAAGCATGTGTTTATATACTTTATTAGTTCTTTATAAAGAATATATATTCTTTATGTTAGCTTTTATATAGAGTTATAATTATATTACATTATCTTTATAGGAGGGATGCTTTCAACAGAGCTGCTCAATAAAACCATCAATCTTCCGAACGTACATAAAAATATTTTCTGAGGGGTATATTTCGGGATAAAAATTTATTGAAAATAGTTAAAAGGCTTTTCCTCGACTTTTCCCCCTCCAAAAGTATTTCCAGTTTTAAAAACGGGCACCCTCTTCAAAAATATTTTTTATTTTTAGAAAGTGATAGTTTTCTTAAAATTAATAATTAATATTAATACTATCTTTTTTTAAATAAAGCATTTTTAATTCATTCTTTATAAACTCTTCATCTCTTTCTTTAATAAAATTTTGATAATCATTTTTACAATTTTCACAGACCAAAGTTTCTACACTTTGAAAAGTATTTATAGTCCCTCCAATTTTTCTACTTAAATAAATATATTTAGGATCATCATAATTACATTCTTTGCCGCATATAAAACATCTATAAGCTGTCATTTAATTTCCTCCCGCACTAAACCAAATAGATTGTAATTTTTCTTTATTTTCTAAATCAGTTACATTTATTTCTTTATCGTTTTCCATTTTAACAATTTTACCGTCTTTAAAATTTGAATTTTTAAATTCTACATGAATAAGCGCATTATAATTAATTACTTCATTATTTTCTTCAAACCAAACATCATAAAAAATTCTTTGATCTTTTTCTTCTAAAGGTTCCGCCTTTATTTCAATATTTTTTGGCAATTCCGCATTTATAATAACATTATCATCTTCATAAGTTTTAATTTCAGTTTTAACTTCTTCAACAGATTCTATATAGAAATCCGCGTAAACCATTTGAGCTTTTGCATTAAGACAATTAAAAAAACATATTATAAGTAAATATAAAAAACTAATTTTCTTTTTCATATTTAAATCCACTCCTTTACATTATTCCCTAACCATTGTGCAACCAAATGTCTATGACAAAATTTTTCTGGAGATTCATAACAAATTAATACAATATCTTTTCCATTACTAAGAGTTTCTAATTCTTTTAATACCATATTTTTATTTAAAAGATTTAAAACTTCCTCATTAAAATGCTTAATATAATAATCATTATCTTGAGTTTCTTTCCAAATTTTAAAAAATCCATATTTAGGAGCTAATTTTTTATAACATATTCCATTCCACCATTTAGGCGGAGCCGCGCAAATTGCAATAGGTACTATATTATTTGGAATTTTTTTAATTTTCGCAAAATAAGAAGTATAAATTTTCATAATAAATTACCTTTCTTTTTGTTTTTTTCTTTTATTATAATATATTTTTTATAATAAATCAATTAATATTATCTTAAACTAGCTTGACAAATAAAAAATTTTATGCTATACTCTTTTAAAGAAGAAAGGAGAGCTTTTATGACAATAGTAAAAGAAAAAGATTCATTTCTTGAAAATGAATATCAAGAAAAAAATGAAGATGAATTAATAGAAGAAAAAATAGCGGAAGAAAATATAAAACCTTCTCGTAAACTTGATTATTCATTACAATCTCCAAAAGAAAGAAGTAATCTTGTAGAAAAAATAATAAATGAAACGCCTCCTGAACAACTCACTAATAGATATTTAGAAATATTAAGCGATTATATTATTTTTGCTATGGATAAAGAAGAAAAAAAACAAAAAAATATATTAACAGATAATAGAATGATAACTGTTAATAAGAGAGAAACTTCTTTTCAAGGTTTATCCGACCAGTTAGAAAGCGGTGAAGATGGCATTTATAATATGATTGCAAATGATAAAAATATCATTTTTACTCCTAAAATTTCTATTACTCAAGAAGATATTGATAACATCCCCGCTTTAAAAGAATTGCGGGAAGCTATTGAAATGGTTGAAAAGCAAGAAAAAATAGCTACAGGTAAGAAAAAATTTTTATTAAAAAAACAACTTATTGAAATGCGGCAAGATCAATATGTTATTAAAAATTCTTATCGACAGCCAATGTGTTTTAGTAATGCAGTTAAAAGTTTATCTCAAATTGATCTTAATGAAAAAATTACTATTACAGAAGATGGAGAATTAAAAAGTAATGCTATTATAACTTTTATTAATCCAAAACATGTTTCTGCTTTATTATGTCATTATTCTAAATTGAAACAAGATACATGGGGTAAGTTTTGGAGCGATTCATATTTCTTAATGGAAGATTTAGATTCTTTAATAGAAAAAACATTAAAAGAAAAATATCCGTTATATTATGATTTAGTTATTTATAAGATAGATGGTAAGCAAAATATTGAAATTCAACAGTTATTATACGAAAAACATGGAATTAAACATTCTGTAGAATATATTTCTTCTTTATGGAGAAATAAAATACCAAAATTATTAGCGAATCAAGCGCAAGAAGATTATTTAATTTGGTATTATACGACACAAGAACGTGGTAAATGGAAAAGATGCTCTCGATGCGGCGAAATCAAATTAGCTCATAATAAATTTTTTTCTAAGAATAAAACAAGTCGTGATAATTTTTATAGTATATGTAAATGTTGCCGCAATAAAAAAAATAAAAAATAGGGACTTTTTTATTTAATATTATTTATAAAGAAATAAATAAATAAAAAGGAGGAAAATTAATGGCATCATGTATTTGTGAAAAATGCGGCAAGACAATGGAAGATATTAATTTTTATACATATAAAAATGGCAAAAAAACTGAAATATGTAAAAAATGTTTAACTATGCACGTAGATAATTTTAATCCAGATTCTTTTCTTTGGATTTTAAAAAAAATGGATGTTCCATATGTTCCTACTGAATGGAATGTATTAAGAGATAGAGCATATGCAAAAGATCCAAATAAAATGAATGGTATGTCAGTTCTTGGTAAATATTTAGCAAAAATGCGATTAAAACAATGGAAAGAATATTCTTGGGAAGATACTGAAAAAATAAAAGCTGAGCAAGAACAACGTAGATTAGAATTAATTGAAAAACAAAAGGAATATGAAGTTGAATTAAAACATCAATATCAAGATGGATTAATTAATGAAGCTCAATATAAAACTTTAATGAGTACCGAAACTTTACATTCAGAAGATTCTATGTACACGGCTGCCCCGAATGAAATAGCAAACAATCCTTATAAAGAAGAAAATTTTATAAGCGAAGAAGAATTGATAGATCCAGCAGCGGAACTAACATCAGAAGATAAAATGTATCTTGCTATGAAATGGGGGAGACTTTATAAACCAAATGAGTGGGTTGAACTTGAGAAAAAATATAATGAAATGATGACGTCTTTTGATATTCAAGATTCTGATACTATTGGTACATTAATATTAATATGTAAAACATATTTAAAAATGAATAATGCGATCGATATTGGAGATATGGATGGATACCAAAAATTATCAAGAGTTTATGATTCTTTGCGGAAATCTGCGAAATTCACTGCCGCGCAAAATAAAGAAAAATCAGAAGATTTTATAGATTCTATTGGTCAGATGGTAGCTTATTGTGAAAAAAATGGCGGTCAAATTCCTAAATTTGAAATAGAGACTGACTTAGATATTGTAGATAAAGTTATTAGAGATTTAAAAGACTATACAAAATCTTTAATATATGAAGATGCGGCTTTAGCAAGAGAAATAGAAGAATATTTAAAGAAAAAAGAAATATCCGATTCTATAAGAAAAGAAAAGAAAGAGGCTAAAGAATCTGAAACTGAGTATGAAATGAGCGATGATGAGATAACTGATTATAATAATATGATAAAAGAACAAAAACAACAAGATTTTACTGTTGTATATCACGGGGAGAATTAATTATGAGTTTAGCAAATTTAATAGATCTTTCCAATAAATATGAAAAAAAAATAGGATTGTCAGAAGAAAGATTAAAACATCAGTTACCTCATTTAAGAACTATGGTTTCTTTTTTCCGTGAATATCCAGATCTTTTAATAGATTATATAAAAGGCCCAAATAGTACATTTCATTTTTATTTTTATCAACGAGTTTTTATTAGAATAGTTATGCGCCATAGATATGTATATGCTACTTTTCCTAGAGCTTTTAGTAAGTCTTTTTTATCTATGATGGTTTTAATGTTACGTGCAATTCTTTACCCAAATAGTCATTTATTTGTAACCACTGGCGGTAAAGAACAGGCAGCTTCTATTACTATAGCTAAAGTTGAAGAGATTTGTAAATTAATTCCTGCTCTTAGTAATGAAATTAATTGGGATAGAGGAGTTTCAACAAAGTCAAAAGATAATGTTAAATATGTATTTAAAAATGGATCTAGTATTGATATTTTAGCGGCAACTGAACGATCAAGAGGACAAAGACGTACCGCAGGATTAATGGAAGAGTGTGTTTTAATTGACCAAACCGCGCTCAATGAAATAATTATTCCTACTACTAATGTTGATAGACTCTTGCCTGACGGGACTAGACATAAAGAGGAAATAGTAAATAAAAGTCAAATTTATATCACTACAGCTGGGTTAAAAATTTTTCGGCTCAGGATAAATTATCCTAATTGCTGGGAAGCTAAAATTTTAAAATCATGCTAATCAGCAGCGAAGTATTTTATTTATTATAGAAAGGATACCAGTATAATGAAAGAAATTATTTATTCAAAAATAAAATCAGGTTTATATTCAATAGAAGAAGACGGCCGAGTATGGAGTCACTATGCAAAGAGATATATGAAAACTTCTATTGATAAAGATGGATATTCTACTATTACTCTAAAAAATGATAGAAATGGTTATTCTCATTTTGGAATCCATAGATTATTAATGATAGCGTTTTACCCTATTGAAAATATGGAAAATATGCAAGTTAATCATATTGATGGAGATAAAACTAATAATCAATTAAGTAATCTTGAGTGGGTTACAAATGAAGAAAATTTAAAACATGCAAAAAAATATCATTTAAATAATACTTTTTGGTCTAAAGGAGAACAACATCCTAATAATAAAATTTCTGAAAAAGAAGCTAAAGAAATAATTAGATTATATAAATTAGGATATAAACCAAAAGATATTATTTTACAAGTTCCAAATGCTACAAAAAATATAATTAATAGCATTACTCATAATAGAACTTGGAAACATTTAGAGAGATAAAATAATGAGTTCAACGACTATCCCGAAAGGGAGTACACTATAAGCTATTGATAGTGGAAACGGATAACAAATATATTTAATATATATTAGAAGATATAGTCTAATCTCATAGGAAACTATGAGCAGTTCATAAGAGAACGTATATAAGAGTAGCGTCTTATATAGAATGAAATGGGAAAAATAGTTTTGCTTACCAAAAACTTATTGAGTTATTAATTCAATCAATTATTACTCCAGATGAAGTTATGGTAATTGGCGGAACTTATGAAACTCCAGTTATAGAAGGATTGCTTGATGAAGATTTTGTAGAACAACTTAAAATGAATGGCACTTTTAATGAAGATTCTTTTGATCGAGAGTATAAACTATTGTACTCAATAAATATTGTGAATTGCGGAGAACCACTTAGAGCTATATAAACTACAACATAAGAATGAAATATGTCTAAATGTGAATGTTTTAAAAATTATGTAGATTGGGCAATCGCGCAGCCGAGCCTCGAACAGAGGAAGGTTCAACGACTAAGACTTTACAATGCGTAAAGCAGAACAATACAAAATATTTTTAGAAAGGTTGTTATTATGAAACAAATTATTATTAATAATATCAGTACCTCTTATTTTATCACTAAGGATGGTAAATGTTATAATTCTAAAACAAATAAATATTTAAAAGGGCAAGAAAATTATAAAAATCATTATTTTTCTTATAATTTAACAATGCCAGATGGCAGTAAAAAAAGATGCTATGCACATAGATTAGTAGCAGAAGCTTTTTTACTAAAGCCAGAAGATATTAATAAAAATCAAATTAATCATATAGATGGAAATAAATTAAATAATAATGTTGATAATTTAGAATGGATTACTCCACAAGAGAATACTAAACATGCAATAAATAATGAATCAAAAACATTCAAACATGTTTATTGTTTTAACAAAAATAAGGAACTGGTCGCAGAATATAAAACTGTAAAAGAAGCAGCTGCCGCGATTGGAATTACTCCAACAATTATTTTACAAGAATTAAATAAAGATATTAAAACTTTAAGTGGAGGTTTCTATTGGTCAAGGGAAAAAGAGCTTAATCAGGTTAAAAATTATCATAATACAGGAAAAGCTAAAATAGTGTATCAATATGATTTAAATGGTAAATTTATTAATAAATATGAATCTACTGGATGCGCAGCCCGAAGTTTAGGATTAAAAAATGGATCTCATATAGGAGAATGTTGCCGTGGTAAAATTAAAACATATAAAGGTTTTATATGGAGATATTTTGAAGATATAGTCTCACCTTCTAATGAAAGTTAGAGAGAACCAGGCGAAGGTTCGTAAGATAGTGTGTAGTAAATGGTCAGGAGACGTAGAGAATGCTTTCTTCTCTAGTCAGTCTTTTGATAAATGTAGAGTTTTATTGCAGGCGGAGCATGAATATAGCGGAAGAACATCAAGGTCTGCTTATTATTGTCTTGGTGTTGATGTAGGCCGTTATAAATGTACTACTGAAGTTATGGTTTTTAAGGTAACCCCTCAGCCGCAGGGATCTTCTTTAAAAAGTTTAGTTAATCTTTATACATATGAAGCAGAGCATTTTGAAGAACAAGCTATTCATATTAAAAAATTATATTATAAATATAAAGCCAGGATTATAGCTCTTGACGCAAATGGGGTTGGAGCAGGGCTTGTTGATTTTATGGTTAGAAGTCAAATAGATCCTGAAACAAATGAAGAATTACCACCTTTTGGTGTAGAAGGAGGAACCACAGAAGATGCAATTTCTCCATATAAAAAAATAAAGGGTATAGGTGTAGAAAATGATGCTTTATATTTAATTAAAGCAAACGCTCCCATAAATACAGAAATGTATGCCTATGCAAAATCTCAAATGTTTAGTGGTAAGGTTAAATTTTTGATAGATGAAAGCCAAGCTAAATCAAAATTAATGACTACTAAAGTTGGACAAAATATGAGTCCAGAAGATCGAAAAGATTATTTACAACCATATATTTTAACAGATATTTTAAAAGAGCAATTGCTGAATTTAAAAGAAGAAAATGAAGGAATTAATATTATTTTAAAGCAATCAACTAAAAGTATTAAAAAAGATAAATTTTCTGCTTTTATTTATGGTTTATATTATATAAAACAAGATGAAGATAATAAGAAAAAAAGAAAAAAATATAATATTGGAGATTTTATGTTTTTTACTGCACAAAAATAAAATTTTGTGGACAAAATAGGATTATATAATATTTAAGTTTTTAAAAATACAATAGAAAGATAATTTATAAATAATGTTTTTATAATGTCAAGGAGGTGAAAATAGAATGAGGGCATCACGAGGTGAAATAAAAATAGAAGAGATTTTGCGCGAAGCTGGGTTAAATTTTAAAGAAGAATATAGTTTTCCCGACTTAGTAAGTACAAATGGGCGCCCTCTTCGATAGCCGATTTGATTTTGCTGTTTTTGATGATGATAATGAATTGGATTTTTTAATAGAATTTCAAGGAGTCCAACATTATATGCCTAAAAGTAAATTTGGTGGTTTGTCAGGATTGCGAAAACAACAATTTAATGATATGCAAAAAAGAGAATATTGCGCGAAGCATAATATAACTCTTATAGCTATTCCCTATTGGGATGAAAGCCGGGTTGATTATGATTATATTATGACAGCAGCGGGATATTAATTTTATTTATTTTAAAGAAAGGTTAGGTGTCTATCTTTGATTGACAGAATAGAACAAATTAAGAAAAAAGGTTTTGCAATGAAATCTGATATTGATGATATGATACCTTCAACTTATAATCCAGTAGATTTTTCTAAAATCAAAGTTGGTATAAAAACTTTAGAAGACGCAATAATTAACTTAGGAGATTACCGCAAAGTCAATCCTAGACTTGCAGATAAAACTTTTGTTCTTCAAGCTATTAATAATAATAATTATGAAGCTATGAGAGAAATATCTAATTTTTTCTATCGAACAAGTGGCATATATTCACGTTTATGTAGATATATGGCTTATTTATATAGATATGATTGGATGGTTACTCCATATATAGGAGATGGAGCTAAACCAGAAAAGGTATTAGATGGTTTTAATAAAGTTTTATTATTTTTAGATAATTTTCAAATAAAAAAATTTTTTGGTGAAGTTGCGTTAAAAGTTATTAGAAATGGATGTTATTATGGATATTTAATTTCTCAGAATGGAAAAATAAACATTCAAGAACTTCCTCAAAAATACTGTAGAACAAGATATACAGTAAATGGGAAACCCGCGGTTGAATTTAATATGAAATTTTTTGATGAATGTTTTACAGATAGTATTCAAAGAATGAAAATATTAAAATTATTTCCTAATGAGTTTAAAAAAGGGTATGTTGCTTATAAAGAAGGAAAACTACAACCAGATTATGTTGGAGACGAAGCTGGTTGGTATTTGCTTAATATTAATAATGTTGTTAAATTTAATATAAATGGTGAAGATTTTCCTGCTTTTGTCTCTGTAATTCCATCAATTATTGATTTGGACAAAGCTCAAGACTTAGACAGGCAAAAAATGCAACAACAATTATTAAAAATTATTATCCAAAAGATGCCTGTTGATAAGAATGGAGATTTAGTATTTGATATTGACGAAGCACAACAATTACATAATAATGTTGTAAAAATGTTAGGCCGCGCTATAGGGATTGATGTATTAACTACTTTTGCAGATGTTGATGTAGCAGATATGTCAGATAAAAGCACTACTACAAGAGATGAACTAGAAAAAGTTGAACGTACAGTATATAATGAAGCTGGAGTTTCACAGATGCAGTTTAATACGGATGGAAATATTGCTCTTGAAAAATCTATTTTAAACGATGAAGCTTCAATGTATAATTTATTATTACAGTTTGAGGCATTTTTAAATGAATTAATAACTCCATTTAATAAAACTCCAAAAAAAATTTATTATAAAGTTCAATTATTAACAACAACTATTTATAATTATAAAGATATGGCTAAATTATATAAAGAACAAACTCAATTGGGCTATTCTAAAATGTTACCACAGATCGCTCTTGGACAAAGTCAAAGTTCAGTTTTAGCTAATGCTTATTTTGAAAATGATATTTTAGATTTAATTAATTTATTTATTCCTCCATTAATGTCTAGTACAATGAATTCAGAAATGTTAAATAATAAATCTGGAAATAATTCTAATAAAAATAATAATTCAGAAGGAAATGGAGAAGTGGGCAGAAATGAAAAACCAGATGATGAGAAATCTGAAAAAACATTAAAGAATAAAGAAAGTATGAATTAAGGAGATTAAATAATATGTCTATTTCAATCGCAACTATTAATAATCCAGAATTCATTAATTTGCAACCTTGTGATATAAATCCTTTAATGTCTTCATGTGAAATTAAAGTTTTATATATTGGTCAAAATAGAAATAAAACTTTTATTACAAAAGAAGTTGCTACAGAAATGTCTAAAACTCTTCGTGGCGCTCCTATTGTGGGGTGGTTTAAAAAAGATAAAGATGATTTTGTTGACCATGGAGAAAGAATTACTATTGATGGAAATGGAATTAACTTTGAATGCTTGACTAAACCTTATGGATTTGTATCTCCTGACGCGCGTGTATGGTTTCAAAAATTTACAGAAACAAATGAATCAGGTCAAGAAGTTATAAGAGAATATTTAATGACTACTGGATATTTATGGACAGGTCAATTTGAAGAATGTAAAGACGTTGTGAATAGCGGACGTCCGCATTCAATGGAGTTGGATAAAAATACTCTTGAAGGAAAATGGACAATGATGAATAATTCTAACATAGAATTTTTTATCATTAATGATGCAATTTTTTCTAAGCTTTGTATTTTAGGAGAAGACGTTGAACCATGTTTTGAAGGATCAATGATTACAGCACCAGATGTAAGTAAAAATTTTACATTAAATAATGATTTTAAACAAACATTATATAACATGATGCAAGATTTAAAATTTGCATTGAAAGGAGAAGTGTCAATGGAAATGGAAAAAATTCAAAATGAATCAACAGCTCCTATTGCCGAAAATTCTTCAATAAATAACACTACTATTGAAAATTTTTCAATTTCACAGGACAATGTTGATTTAAATGATACTACAAAAAATCAAAATTCTACAGAAGCGGCAGAAACTTCTTTTGTTAAAAAAGATGATGAGGATAAAAAAGAGAAAGAAGATGATGCTTCTTCTAAAGAAACTTCTAAGGCTTCTTCTGATGAAAATGAAAAAAGCAATCAGAAAGATGAAGACGAAGATGAAGATGAAAAGAAAAAGAAAGAAAATAATACAAATAAATATTCTGTTTTAGAGCAAAAATATTTGACATTAGAACAAAAATATTCTGATTTACAGGCTAGTTATCAATCATTAGTTGAATTTAAGAATAAAATTGAAAATGAAAAGAAAGATGATATGATTAAAGGTTTTTATATGTTATCTGATGAAGATAAAAAAGACGTCATTAAAAATAAAGATAAATATTCTCTTGACGAAATTGAAGCTAAATTATCTATCATTTATACTAAAAGACAAATGGCATTAGAACAATCTATTGAAAATAATAAAAAAGAAGATGAAGATATTGCTATTTATAACTTAAATAATAATGAAATGATTAATTTGCCAGATTGGGTAAAAGCTGTTCAAGAAACAGAAAAACAAATGAATATTTAAACATAGGAGGATGAAAAATTATGGAGATGAAAAGAATTGGTTTTGGCCAAGTTGAGCCTAATCATCTTTCTGGGATTGTTACTGGTCAAATCTTAGCGCAACTTCCTGTTGATACAGCTAAAATGGGAACTGTTATTGAAAATGGTAGATTTGCTAAGTATGATTACGCAAAAGGAAAGGTCAATCTTGATGGTGACGGCGAATGGATGTTAATTTATAATGAAGAAAAACTTTATGATGAAAGAAAACAAAGTCATAAAGATTTTGCCATGATTGCTGATAATTATACTGATAAAGAAATTGTTCCTAGATTAATTTCTACTGTGCTTGGAGATATTTTTACGACAAATTGTTTTGGAAAGAATGATAAAGGTCCAGATGTGGAAGTATCCTCTGAAGATACTTTAACAGTTGGAGATAAAGTCACAGTTGGAAAAGATGGATATTTAATTAAAAATAGTAATGTAGATAATGAAATGCCTGTATTTCAAGTAGTAAAAGACTATACAATGGCGGATGGACAGCCAGGCGTTAAGTTAATGAGAATTAAATAATAAAGGAGGATAAAATAATATGTTGAATAAAGATCAATTAATTGAATTAGCAAAAGCAAATGCTAAAGCATCTTTGAATCCTTCTACGACTTTCTCTATTAATGGACAGAAGTTATCCGCAGATGCTTTAAGCGTGACATTTACAAAAGAATTAAATGAATTAGGAAAAACTCCTCAACTTTTCCGTGAAAATCAAAATTTAATTTATACTTTACTTGAAGTTGGTTTAACAGAGGTGCTTCCTGTTAAAGTTATGCAAAGTTATGGACAATTTGCAGATGTACAGACATATCCTCAAGGTACAAAACCTGTATTTAAGGTAAGAATTAGTGAGGCTTCTAAGAAACGTGCTAAACAGTTTGTAACAAAAGTTGGTTTAGCAGGTAGATACGAGACATTTAAACTTGATGGGTATTCACTTGAAGTACCAACCAGCGCGTATGGCGGGGCTGCTCGTGTTGAATGGGAAGAATTGCTGGATGGAAGATTCACAATGAATGATTATTATAGTTTAGTTCTTGAAGGACTAGATGAAGCGGTATATCGTGAAATTGCTAAATCATTAAAAGCGGCTGTTGAAAGTGTGGGTTCGCATAATAAATCTACACAAAATACATTTGATGAAAATGAAATGGATAGATTGCTTCAAACAGCAGATGCTTATGGAAAATCTACGATTTATTGTACTTTTGAATTTGCTTCTACTATGATTCCTCAAGAAGCTTGGGCTTCTAATGATATGAAAAATCAATTATGGAACAATGGTTATTTTTCAACCTATAAAGGACATAGTGTAATTATTCTTCCTCAATCTTTCGAGGATGAAACAAATGCAAAGAAAGTTATTGATCCTAGAGTTGCTTATATTATTCCAACTGGCGCGGAAAAGCCTGTAAAAGTCGCTTTTGAAGGTTCTGCTCAAGTTAAATCTTTTGATAATAGAGATTGGAGTACAGAAATTAATACATATCAAAAACTTGGTGTAGCTACATATATGGTAAATCCAGGTATCTGTGTATATACTAATTTATCTTTATCAATGGATAATGATGCTAAAGGTATTTAATTTTATATTGGGGAGAATGATTTAAATTTTTGTTATTCTCCCCGAATAATTTTATATTAATTAAGGAGATAAAAGGAGAATTATGGATAAAAAAATTTTAATTAAAGTAACTAATCGTGATTCTGGTAGAGTAGGATATAAAATAGAAGAATTAGGAGTTAGGCGTCAATTCGCGCCAAGAGAAACGAAAGAAATTTCATTTGAAGAATTAGAGAAATTAAGTTTTCTTTCAGGTGGTTTAACATTACTTAAAAATTATTTAATAGTTAAAAATGAAGACGCAATGAAAGAATTAGGAATTAGAGTTGAACCTGAATATTATTATACTGAAGATCAAATAAAAAATGTTTTATTAAATGGAACAATGGATGAATTTCTTGATTGTCTTGATTTTGCGCCAGAAGGTGTCATTGATTCATTAAAGAAAATGGCTGTAGATATTCCATTAAATGATGTTCAAAAAAGAGATGCTATTCTTGAAAAAACTGGATTTAATGTAACTAGAGCTATTGAAATTAAAAATACTAAATATGATGGAGAAATAGAAAGTGAAAAAGATTCATCAACTCCAAAAAGAAGAGCTGCTATTCCTAAAGAAGAATCTACAGAAGCGGTTAGACGTACTTTACCTAAATATAAAGTGGTTACAAAAGTAGAGTAATTTATTGGAGGTGTAATATGAATACAGAAATTCAAACTACGCCTTTCTCAGAAATATATGATTGTTTTTTAACTAAAATTACTGATGATATGTATTTAGAGTTAAATGAATTAGATACTTATCGAATGCTAGAAAGTCTTTTGTTGGCGGCTATTCCTAAATTTGAATTTCCGCGAGTGAATATTTTTGATTTTGCTTTACAAACGGATACTTATGAAACTTATTGTGGTGTAGAAAGTAATTATTGTGAAGTTTCAGCAAAAATTTATACAAATGGATATTTTAATAGTAGTTTTAGTTTAGAAGAAATTAATATTTTAGCTGTATATATGATTGTTGAATGGTTGGGGCAACAATTGGCTAGTGTAGAAAATACACGAATGAAATATAGCGGGACTGATTTTAAATTTACTTCTCAAGCTAATCATATGCAAAAATTACTTACTTTAAAAAAGGATTATGAAAGAGAAGGGTTTCATTTACAAAGATTGTACAAACGCAGAAAAGTAGATAGCAATGGAGCTATTAAATCAACTATGAGTATTATTATGGAACCTATTGAGGAATAAAATGATAGTAAAATATAATGCGGATATTTCAGTTGATGCGATTTGTACTAATTTAAAACGATTAATAAATCAAACCTATAAATTATTACCCAACCGAGAAGAAAATATTGATTGGCAAAAGCCGCTTGAAACTATTATTGAAGAATTAGCGGGAATGCATAGAATACTTAACGGCCAGCATGATATGCTATTTTCTCTATTGTGTAAATTAGAAGGATTGTTTTGTTATAATAAAGATAGTGATTTTCAAGTATTTAGAAAAACTATATTTGAGTGTCTTAGTTTAATGAACAATCTAAAAAATGAGATATGTCAGGATTAGATGAATTAAAAATTAGATTAAAATATCAAGGTGGTAATGCGGAAGGCCGTTTTCAGAATGATAAATTAAGAACATTAAAAAAAGCATTACTATATTCTTATCAAGCTGAAACTATAAGACTTAAAGATGGAAGAGAATTTAGATGTCTTATTAATGAAGATAAATTAAAAGAAGATTATGATAATAAAATTTTATCTATTCCATATAAAGATATATGTCTAAATAAGCCCAAAATTGGAAAAACCACTGAAGGAGAAGAAATTATAGGAATTAAGCCAGGAGATGTCTTTGAATGGGTTGAAACTGGAACATTTTGGATAGTTTATTTACAAAACCTTGAAGAAGATTCCTATTTTATGGGAGATATTAGAAGATGTGAAGAAGAGGTTGAAATTAATAATCATAAATATCATGTTTATATTCGAGGGCCTGTTGAAACTACAATTCAGTGGAACCAAAAAAAAGGTGACGTGTGGAATAATTTAAATTATTCTTTAATATTATATATTACAAAAAATGAAGAAACTCTTGATTATTTTCATAGATTTAAAAAAATTGAAATTGATGGAAATACTTGGGAAGTAAAAACAATTAATCCATTTTCTGGAGAAGGGATTATTAAAGTTACCCTTGGTGAATGGTATAACAATCCAATAGAAAAAGAAGTCGAAGAACAAGAAAAAAATAAAATAATTGAACCTGTAGATGAAGACAGTACATATATAGAGGGGCCAATAGAAGTTAAACCTTATGATATATATAATTACTATATTAAAAATGCAGAGGGCGGTCACTGGTCTATTTCATCAAAACTCGCGGTTATTACTACAAGTAATCAAGAATCTGCGCAAGTAGAAATTTTATCTGGGAGGTCGGGTTCATTTGCTCTTGTTTATTCAATAGATGAAAAAGAAGATATTACTTTACCTATAAAAATAAAATCTTTATGAGGAGATAAAAGGAGTTATTATGAAACGAGATTTAAGAATGACGCGACCGCTAACCTCATCTTTTCTTTCTTGTGATAAAGATACTGAAAGAATATTAAAAAGGTTATTTATAGAAAGTAAACCTTATAGTGATGAATTAAAGCGATTACTTACAATTAATACAAAAGATTGTTTAGATGATTTAAATAATCCCATTTATTTAAAAAGATTAGAAAAAATGACTCTTTCGCGTATTATTGATGAAGGGTATGTAAAATTATCTCCAAAGATTCGTTTATCTGAGCATGCGAATGTAAAGTCTTATATAATATTAACTTTTGATAATTTTACGCCTAATCTTACTAATCCTCAATTTAGAGATTGTTTGATAACTTTTGATATAGTATGCCATACTGATTATTGGAATATCGGGGATTATAGAATTAGACCGTTAAAAATTGCAGGATATATTGATGGTCTATTGAATAATACTAAATTAACAGGAATTGGGACTATTCAATTTGCAGGATGTAATGAATTAATATTAAGTCAAGATTTATCTGGTTATACATTAATGTATAGGGCAGTTCATGGCAGTGATGACCAAATTCCTGATCCTAAAGTAGAATAACAATGGATGATTTGCTGCTTATATCTGGTAATGATATTCCATTTATAGAAGCACAAATCAGTATTCATCAGCCTATGATAAAAGAAATTGCATATATAGGTGAAGAAACATTTTTTATTGGATGTGAATTATTAAATTTTTCTAAAGATATTTTAGATGAAAAGGACAAAATAAATTTAGAAAATAAGAGTAATTTTGAAATATTTATGTCAATAATGAGAGAAAATAATTCTGCTCTTTTGAAAAATAAAACTAGTGCTAAATTAGTATTGACTTTAATTTTTCCAGAATATCAAATTCAATTTAATAAGAATGAATTATTATTAATAAAGGATGGGGAAGAACCTCATTCAATAAATTCTAAAAATTTTGAAATTTTTAAAAAAATTCTTGTAAATATGTTTTGTTTAAATAGGAAAAATTCTGAAGGGCAAAATTATAATCCTGGGAATAAACGGGCCGCAATGATTGCTGAAAAATTAGCTAGAGGTCGAGCTAAGGCGGCAGCCGCGAAAGGAGAGACTCAAAAAATTGCAATATTAAGTCGTTATATCTCTATATTGGCAGTTGGAGAATATAAAAGTATAAATTCTTTGACTAAGTATACAGTTTATCAATTATTTGATGAATTTGAGCGCTTCCAGATGAAGGCTGAATATGATTTATTTATGAAAGCTAAATTATCTGGAGCAAAAGACCTAGAAGAAGTTGAGCATTGGATGAAAGAAATTCATTCATAAAAATAAAATAAGGAGGAAACCTATATATGAAATTTGGTGTACGTGAGATTTGTGATGTAGTATTTAAAGCTAAATCTACAGTAAAAATCGGAAGTAAGACGTTTGTAGCAGGTCAGCCAGTTCTTTATATTGACACAGCAAAGACCTCTACAATGGAAGGTGCAGCAACCACAGTTTATGCTAATGGTGGTAAAGGTAATACTAGATTGATTGCGTGGGATTGTTTTTGAACTAGCTCACGAATACCAGTAATGGTATTTAGAAAAATTCCGTGAATTGCTGGGAGGTCTTTTATATTATATTTGACATTTCCAAAATAATATGATATAATAAAAAGAAAAGGAGAAAATATATTATGGAAGATAATCAGCAGCCAAGGCTTGACTTTAAACAGTTAAAGGAAGATAGTGATTATTTAATTTATTCTGATGGACGATTATTTAGTAAGAAAACAAATAGATTTTTGAAAGGTAAAATAGATAATGTTGGTTATCAAGTTTATTCGTTAGCTATAACAGATAAGTTATCGGTTTCTGGAAGAAGACTGCAAAAAATGATGTATGCACATCGTTTAGTTGCTGAATATTTTATTCCAAATCCTAATAATTATCCATATGTTCATCATAAAGACGAAAACAAATTAAATAATAATGTAGACAATTTAGAGTGGATATCAGCTCAAAAAAATGCTCAAGAGCATATTAAAAATGGTATTAAAGAAAGACGTTCTCCAAAATATCATTTATCTGATCTTCCGAATGAAGAATGGAGAATATTTCCTGAGAATGAAAATTATTCTATTTCGTCAAAAGGTAGAATAAAAAATAATAAAACTAATAAATTATTATATTTAGACGAATGTCAGAAGTACACAAGAATTCAGTTAGGCAAAAAACATTATTATGTTCATAGGTTAGTTTATTGTGTATTTAATAATGATTACGATTTAGAGGGTTTTGTTATAGATCATATTGATGGTAATCCTAGAAATAATTCTCTTGAAAATCTTCAAAAAATTACACAACAAGAAAATTGTTTAAAACAAGCAAGGTTCAACGACTAGCTCGCATGAGCGTAGAGCCAAGCGGCTCCAAGTGCGGAACTCCTGTATATAACAGGATGAAGATATAG
>CANRPF010000030.1 GCA_947632375.1 uncultured Bacilli bacterium | reverse complement strand
ATAAAAATCTCTCCATTTCTTTTATTTTATCATGGAAAGATTTTTTAGTCATTTACACAGATTTATTTACAGACTCATTTACTCACTTACTTTAATTTTTATAACATTAGATTTTACATCTTTTAAAGTACAATATATTTCTGTTTCACCTAATGCATTCGCTCTTATATTATTTTTATCTATAAACTTTATTATATTTTCATCTTTTGAAAAACATTTAACTAATTTAGATTTACCACTTGTTGCAATTATTTTTATTGTAGCTCCTTCATTAGGTTTCATCTTTATTATAGTTTCATTATTTGGTCCATATATATAGCTTACATTATTTGAACCTACTTCTATACTTACCCCATTATTTGTATTATAAAATCTAAATATTAATATTCCTACTATTACTACTATAATTATTATTGATAAACCTATTATTTTTCCTTTATTCATAAATTTGTTTTCTTTTTTCTTTTTCATATTTTTACCTACTTATCTATTATGAATAAAATATAACATAAAGTTTTATATTTTTCAATTATCAATCTTCTTTTACTAATACATCAGCTAACTTAGTAACATTACCTGCTCCTAAAGTTAAAATTAAATCATCATCACTTACTTTATCTTTAATATAATTTTTTATATCATTCATATTTAAATGAATACTATCTTTTCCTAAAAGTTTTATTTCATCTATTAAATCTTCTTCTTTTACATTATAAATATTTTTCTCTCTTGCAGCATATATATCTGTAATAATTATATTATCAAAATTAATAAGTGATTTTGCAAAATCTTTTTTATGTTCTTTAAATCTAGAATAAGTATGAGGTTCAAATATAACCCAACTTTTATTAAATTTCTTATTTGAAATAGCATCACATATAGCTTTTATTTCAGTTGGATGATGTCCATAATCATCATAAACTTTAGCACCTTTAAAAATTCCTTTATATTCAAATCTTCTTTTAGCACCCTTATAATTTAATAATCCTCTTTTTATATCTTCTATTTTTATATTATAAAAATCACATAACGCAATACAAGCTAGTGCATTAGAAATATTATGTTTACCAACTATGCTTAAATTTATTCTATCTATAAATTTATTATTTTTATATAAATCAAAAGAGCCATAACCTAATTCATTAAAAGAAACATTATCAGCTTTATAATTACATTCATTATTAAAACCATATGTTAAAACATTAGCTTTAGTATAATCTTTTAATTCCAAAGTAGACTTATCATCACTATTTAAAACTAATACTCCATCTTTATCTAAGTTGCTAACATATTGTTTAAAAGATTTTTTTATATTATCTAAATTCTTAAAATAATCTAAATGATCATTATCTATATTTAATACAATAGCACTTTTTTGTTTAAAGTTTAAAAAACTATCACAATATTCACAAGCTTCTATAATAAAAGTATCACTATGACCTACTCTATAATTTCCATTTATATTTTCTAAAATAGAACCGACTTGTATTGAAGGATCTCTATTAGCTTCTAAAAAACAAACAGATACCATAGAAGTAGTTGTAGTCTTTCCATGTGTTCCAGATATTCCAATCGTATTTTTAAAAAGTCTAGTTATAGCACCTAAAAATACTCCTCTTTCAACTGTATTTATATTTAATCTTTTAGCTTCCATTAATTCTTCATTTTCTTCTTTAATTGCAGCTGTATATACAACTAAATCTATATCATTTGTTATATTTTCTTTTATTTGACCTATATTTACTTTAATACCATCATTTTCTAACTTTTCTGTAATAGATGAAGATGCAATATCACTTCCACTTACATGTATATTCCATGATTTTAATATATAAGCTAAACCACTCATACTAATTCCACCAATACCAATCATGTAAACGTTTTTATATTTGCTTAAATCATTCATTTTATCACCTCTAATTAATTATATCTAATTATATCATAATTTTAATATTAGATACATAAAAGTACTAATTTTGTAAAATAATAAAAATAAGGAGGAAAAGTCATGTTAATTATAGTAGGTTCAAGAAGAAACGGAAATTGTTTTCATCTTGCAAATAAAATAAAAGAAGCATTTGATAAAGAAAGAATACATACTGAAATTATAGTTCCAGGTAATCAAAAAATACATATATGTACAGGTTGTATGGATTGTGATAAAGATGGTATATGTGGATTTCAAGACGATATGAAAAATAACATCGAAAAAATAAAAGAAGAAGAATATATAATGTTTATAACTCCTACAAGATGGAATACACTATCTGGAGATTTAAAAATATTTATAGATAGATTAAATCCATTATATTCAAGAAAAGGATTACGTAATAAAAAAATGATTGCAGTGAGTATAGGTGCTAAAGATGAAGATTTATATAGTAGTGAAGCAGCTTTAAATGACTTAATTAGTTTTGCAGAATCAGCTCAAATGAACGTTATTTTAGATAAGAAATTCTCAAACTGTCTAAAAGAAAATGATATTCTTAATCAAGAAAATGAATTAAATACATTTATAGAAGAACTTAAAAAAAAGATAATCTAAAAAGATTATTTTTTTAATGGTGATGATGATGAACTTTAAAATTATTATTACAATCTTTAGAATCACATACCTCATCATCATCTTCAATTTCTATTGTAACATGAACAATATTATAAGTTTTTAATTTCTTTCTAATTTTATCTTTAAGTTCTTTATTGCTTTCTAATTCACTTACTACATGCATAGTAGCATAATTTGATTCTCCATCTATACTCCATACATGAATATGATGAATACTTTTAACACCATCTATTTTTTCTAACTCAACTTTTATATTATTTATAGAAACATCTTCTGGAGTTTTTACTAAAAACAAATCAACAATTCTTTTTAAATTTTTAGAAGCACTATATACAATAAATAATGCAACTAATATAGATATAATAGAATCAATCATATAAAATTTCGTAAACTTAATAACTAATGCTCCTATTAATACAGCAACCCAACCTAATACATCTTCTAACATATGTAAATTAACAGCTGTTTCATTAAGAGAATCCCCTTCTTTTGTAAAATAAGCTGCTAATGAATTTATAATTAAACCTATAATTGCAAATATTACCATACCATTATAATTTATTTCAACAGGATTAATTATTCTTAAAATTGCATTATAAAAAACTAAAATAGAACCTGCTATTAATATAACAGTTGTAACAAGAGCACCTAAAATTGAATATCTAATATATCCATAAGAATATTTAGAATCTGGTTTTTTTCTACTTATTTTTTCTAAATAATAAGATATACCTATACTTATAGCATCTCCCATATCATGTACAGAGTCACTTATAATAGAAATACTTCCTGTAAAAATACCTCCAAAAAACTCAATTAATGAAAAACAAACATTTAAAATAAATGCAATAAATATATTTTTAACTACTTTCATAAAATTACCTCTTTTTTATTTTCTTCTACCAAAACAGATATTTCTCTTAATTTATTTTCTAATAATTTCTTATCTATTAATTTTAATTTATATTCTGCAACCAATGTTGGAGACATTGTTCTATACTTTTAATAAACATTGCTAAATTATCAACAACCTTACTTCCCCATCTATTATTTTCTATTTGTTCACTAACAAAATGCCCTACATACCAATATAACGCTATCAATTCTTCATTTACTTTTAATAAAGCATTATTTCTTCTAGTTCGCCTTTCTTTTTAAGTCTTATTATTGGGTATAAAGTTATCATTTCATTATTTTCAAGAATTTATCTTAAATTTAAAATACATACACACTCAACATGATATGTATAGCTGAACATATCAAATAATTTAATATCTTTTATTTCATAATTATCTTTTAATAAATTTAAATCTCTAGATAAACTAATTGGATTACAAGAAACATAAATAATATTTTTTATATTTAACTTTATAATATCTTCTATCATACTTTTTAATAAACCACTTCTTGGAGGATCAACTATTAAAGTATCAATAGAATCATTTATATATTTCATCATATCTTTTGCATCAGAACAAACATATTTTATATTATTAATATTATTCAATTTCATATTATAATTTGCATCTTTTATACTATCTTCATTAAGTTCAATACCATATACTTTTTTAAATTTATTACTTAATACTTGACCTAGTATACCAACACCACAATATAAATCTAATAAATTATTACCCGATATATTTTCTTTTATATAATCTACTATTTTTTTAAACGTAAATAAATTAACTTGAAAGAAAGAATTATAATTAACTTTAAATTTTAAATTATCAAACTCTTCTATAAAATAACTATTATTATATATTACTTTATCATTAACTATAACACCTTTTAAATTAATATATTTTTTTATTTCATTTATATTAATATCTACTTTATCTTTTGAATTAATTGATATTAATATTTCATTATTAGAATTACTTCTAATAGCTATAGAACCATTTTTAATATCAAAATATTTTTTATATTTTAAAACTTCATTAATAGAAGATAATGCTATTAAACAATAATCAATACTTACTAAACTATGACTTTTATTATTATAATATCCCCATATATTATCTTCTATTTTTAACTCTATTTTATTTCTATAATTAATTTCTTTTTCATTTTTTACAATATCTATATCAGTATCTAATTTAGCAAACTTATTTAAAATATTTTTAACTTTTTCTTTTTTAAATTCTAAAGTATCTAAATAACTAATATGTTGTAAACTACATCCACCACATAAATTATAATAAGGACAAAAAGAAAGAGTTCTTAAAAGTGATTTATTATAGTATTTTATAACTTCTCCTTCTAAATACTTTTTATTATTATAAGTTATTTTAACACTTACTAATTCATTAGGAAGGGCATTTGGAATAAATATTATTTTATCATTTACATAACCTATTCCTCTTCCTAAATCATCTAATTTAATAATTTTAACTTTTTTTATATCCATATAATTTCTTCACTTCTTTTAAAGTTAAATTTCTATATTCACCAGATTTTAATCCTTCTAAAGTTAAAAAAGCATATTCTACTCTAGTTAATTTATCTACTAAATATCCTAATTCATTAAATACTTTTTTTACTATATGATTTCTTCCTTCTGTTATTGTTATTTCAACTAAACTATAATTATTTTCTTTATCAGTTTTTTTTATCTTTACTCTAGTAGGCTTACATTTTATTCCATCAATATTAACTCCATTAGATAAAGTTTTTAAATCTTTTATTTCAAATACTTTATTTAATCTAGCGATATATTTTTTTTCTATTCCATTTCTTGGATGCATCAATATATTAGCTAGCGTACCATCATTAGTTAATATAATTAATCCTGTAGTATCATAATCTAATCTACCTATTGGATAAATTCTTTTATTAGTATCTATTAAATCTACAACAGTTTTTCTTCCAACTTCATCATTTAAAGAACAAATAACTCCTCTAGGTTTATTTAATAAAATATATTCTTTATCAGGATTATTAATTAATTTATTACCCTCTACTTCAATAATATCATTATCTTCTACTTTAGTACCTAATTTAGTAACTTTTACTCCATTAACATAAACTTTTCCATTAATAATTAAATCTTCTGCTTTTCTTCTAGAAGTATAACCTTTATCAGCTATTACTTTTTGTAATCGTTCCATAAAATCAAACCTCTTAAATATTTTATCATAAACATTTTTCTTTTGTAAAAAAAAGAATATTTTAAGAATATTCTTTAGTTAATTTCTTTACATCATCTTTAATAAGTGGTTTTAATACCTTAGTTAGTTCACCTTCATAATTTATGAAAAGTTCATGCAAAGCTCTTGTAATTGAAACATATAATAATTTTAAATCTATATCACTATCAGTATAATTTATATTATTAGCATTATAAATTATTACTGCATCGAATTCTAAACCTTTTGATAAGAATGAAGGCATAATACATAAACCACCATTAAATTCATTATCTTGTTCTTTAATTCTACTTATATTAACACCTTGTTTTATTAATTTCTTATAAACTGCATCAGTTTCTTTATCATCTTTACATATTATAGCAATACTAGTATATCCCTTATCTAATAACTTCTTAATTTGATTTATTAAAGAAACATTATAAGTTTTACTATCATTTTCAGTAACTTCTATTTCACTACCATTTCTATTAATAGAATCTGCTTCATAAGAATTATATTCATTTAAAACTAAATTAGCAGTTTGAGCTATTTCTAAAGTAGTTCTATAACTTTTACTTAAATTTAATAAACAAGCTTTATTATCAAAAATAACATTATTCAATTCATTCCAATCTTTAACAGATTGATAATCATAAATAGATTGATTAACATCACCAAATATATTAAATATACATTTATTAAATATTTTCTTTAATACATAATATTGAGCTAAACTTAAATCTTGTGCTTCGTCAATAGCTAAATAAGAATAATTACTATATTCTTTAGAACCATTCATTAAATAATCTATTAAAATTATTGGAGATAAATCTTCTACACCTAATTGTTTTTTAGAAATATTATTTAATGTATAATCTTGTAGTTCTTTAATATCAATTGGATAATTAACATTAATTTTATCTAAAGATTCTATAAAACTTCTATATAAAATTAATGGATTAACTTTTGAAAATTTAAAATAATCTTTAATCTCTTTAAGACATCCTTTTTTTATTTCCATTTGTATTTCTGTTGTTTTATCTAATAATTGTTGTCTTCTTATATCATCTTTAGGTAATAAATCAATTTCTTTTTTACACTTTTTCCAAACATCATAACATAAATCATCAGCATTTTTCTTAATTTGTGAGACTAATGATTTTATAAAGTCATTTATTTTTTCGTTATAGCTTCTATTTGTATATACTACAGATTTATAAATTCTTTCTAAGCTTTCTTTAGAACATAGTTCTATATCTTCATACATAATAGGTTTATTTAAATTACTTTCTATATATGTATAAATAAATTTTTCTAATAATTTTACAAATTCTATAGAAGACTTATATTCTATAACTTTATAATTAGTATCACCATTTAATACATTTTGTAATGTATTATTTTTTGAATTTATCTTAGCTTTACCCTTTAAAGAATTTAATGCTATTTCATCAAAAGTTAACTGAGTTACATTATTAATATCTAAATCTGGTAACAATTCAGAAATATAATTCAAGAAATATTTATTTGGACCAAGTATCATAAATTCTGATTCACTAATATTTTTAGCTTCATTATATAATAAATAAGCTATTCTATGTAATGCAACTGTAGTTTTACCACTACCTGCTACACCTTGAATAATATAATCTTTTTTTAAAGGACTTCTAATAATTTGATTTTGTTCTTTTTGAATAGTTGCAATTATTGATTTTAACTTATAATCAGAATTTTCACTTAAATATTTTAATAATATCTTATCATCTGATAAAACGTCTTGATCGTTGACACTTTGTAATTCACCATCTTTAATAACAATATGTCTTTTATTAGTAAGTTTACCTTTAATTTCTTTACCATTTTCTATATATTTAGCGTCCCCTAAATCATAATCATAATATAATGAACAAATAGGACTTCTCCAATCATAGGCTAAAATATCTTTATTTTTATCTAATATTGCTCTTTTACCAATATATATTTGATTGATTCCATTACTATCTTGAAATTCAATTTTACCAAAGTATGGATTAGATTTAACCTTATTTAAATTATTTATTTCAGTTGCATATAAAGACATTAATCCTTGTCTTGTAAATTGTGTACCTCTTTGTCCTTCTTTAAAACCAATAATAAAATGTTTTTGTTTATCAAAACCCTCTTGAGCTATTTTTATCTGTTCATTAATTTTATCTATAACTTGTTTTAATCTTTCTTGTTCTAATTTAAAAATTTCTTCTTTAGTCATAATTCCCCCTATTATTTTTTATAAATATTCAAATATTTTTTCTAAATCATCAATACTTTTAACACTAGTATCATCAATATTACCATAATATAAAGCATTCCAACCATTTCTTAAAGGTATTTGATAATCACTACTTAAAGTATCTCCTATATGTAAAAATTCTTCAGGTTTATTATTTAATTTTGATTCTACATATTTATAACTTTCACTTTCATTTTTTGTATAACCTATTTCAAATGAATAGAAAATGCCATCTAATATATTAACTAAATCATTATCTATTTCATTATTTAATAAACTACAACTATTTGAAAATAATATTACTTTATATCCAAGAGATTTTAATTTCTTTATTAATTCCTTATTCTCATTAGATATTTTAGAATCACTTACTATAAATTTATTTTTAAAAAATGTAATTAAATCATCACTAGGTACAATATTTAATTTATCACAAAAACGATTTAATAATTCATCAAAAGTACCATTAGATTTTTGATATACACTTTTATAAGCATCACGTACATTATCATATGGTAAATTAAGTAAAGATGCTAAACTTCTTAAATCATACTTTTTACTATCATTATCACTACTTTTTAACAATGTTCCACCAATATCAAAAGATATAACTTTAATCATCATATTCCTCTTTAGCTAGAGAAATAACCTCTTTAATAAAATCGTTTTTACCTTGTGTATATTTTGGTCTTTCCATTGCAAATTTAGTTGCTAATTCTTGTTTTAAATCACAATATTTTTTAATATATTCAGGATGTTCTATTAAATACTTCTTAAAATATAATTGATTATAATAAGTATCACTATTAGGTTCGGTAAAATGAATATAATGACTTCTTGCTTCCTCAGGTCCTTTTGCAAAGAAATATCTATCAGGTACTCCTTGTTGGCCTCTATTTTCATAATCATAATCTTTTAATAAATCTTCTATTTCTTTTATTTCATCTAAACTTTTAATTACTATTAAAATATCTATAACAGGTTTTGCTTTTAAACCTTCTATAGAAGTACTTCCTATATGATGAATTTCTATTATTCTATCTTTTAAAACACTTTTTAATAAAGTTTCTTCCCTTTCATAATCTTCTTTCCATTTTGGATTATAATCCTCTAACATAACAATTCCTCTTTGTAATGCCATATTTTTTTCACTCCTTTTTTAGCAAACATAATTATATCATATTTTTTTTATTAATTAATTTTTTTTGAAGAGTATGAGAAAATTCATTTTCTACCTCTATCCCAATTTGTGCAGTTTTAGAATCATGATAATCAGAACCTGCTGTTTCTAACAAGCCTAATTTAGAAGATATTCTTTTTGCATCATCATTAAAACATACACCATTAATAACCTCAATACCTGCTAAACCATACTCCTTTAATTCATTTACTAAATTATATAGTTCATTATAATTTAAATTTAATGTATGTGGATGAGCTAAAACTGCTATACCTTCACAAGAATTTATTAACTTTATAATTTCTTGTGGATTTATTTTTATATTAGGAATATAGTATTTTTGCCCTTTACCAATTAATTTATTATAGGCATCTAAAATACCATTTGCATATCCCTTATATATTAAATATTTAACTATTTTTCTTTTATCCATAATATCAAAATTAACACCTATTGAATCTAAATAGTTAATTATTTTTTCTACTGAAATATCAAAATTATCATCTTGTAATTTTTTAATAACTTCTAAGCTTACTATTCTATTTCTGTTTCTTAATTCTGTCATTCTATTTATAATAGGTTCAAAATCTTTAAAACAATATCCTAAAATATGTAAACTTGCTAAAGAAGTATTAAATTCAATTCCAGGTATAATTTTAATACCATATTCTTCACCTAACTCACTAAAATCATTTAAAACCTCATGATCTGTTATAGATATTAATTTACAACCATTATTTTTAGCTAGCGATACAACACTTTCAGGAGTTGATATACCATCTGACATATTTGTATGAATATGTAAATCAATTTTTTCCATTTAAGCCTCCTAAATATTTATTATTTTTATAAACTCTTTACTATCTACTTCATAAAAACTCATTTCATTATAAAATTGTAAAGTTGAATCATGACTATCTGAACCAATTATTTTTAATAACTTATATTTATTTAAAACATTATAAAAATTATCAATTGATTCATAATCATTTCTTGCATTTAATTCAAGTCCTACAATATTTTTGTTACTTTCTATCATTTTTTCCACAACATGCAAACTTTTTTCCGTAGGATGTGCAAAAAATATTTTATATTTCATATTTAAATCTTCTAACTTTAGTTGTCCATATGAATTTACAGATAAGCTTCCCGACCAAGGCTTATCCCACCAATCATCATCTACTTCTCTTACTGCAAGCATCGATAATAAAAATCTAGTATTATAATAATTAACATCTGTTTTTTCATATTTTTCTCTTAATTTTTTATATCTTTTAGATTTATAATTTTTTCTATCAATATAACAATCTTCTTCATTATATTTTTCTAATAAATCTAATATATCAAAAGTAGTAACATTCTTATCTTTAAACTTATCCATTAAATAAAAACATAATGTATCATATTCAGGTACTAATTTATTTTCATCTAAATAATCAAAATATTCATTACTAGATATTAAAATATTATTTTTATTTAATATTTCTTCTATAGCTTTATTACTTTCTAATCTTTTAAATTGTATTTTGCTTCTATTAAACATTGCATTATAATTTACTTTTACATCCTTGATAATCTCTTCATCTTTAGGATTAATAAATAACTCCAAAAGATGACATTGATTTCCATATTCTTTATTATCTATAGTAAACTCTATTCCAGGAATAACTAGTGGAGTTGTAAAAACACCTTCTTTTACATAATTATAAAATTCATCATAACAATCTAAAGTATCATGATCTGTTATTGCAATAATATCAAATCCTTTTAATCTAGTACTTTCTAATATTTCTTCAATACTTTGTTTACCATCTGCACTGTAATTAGAATGTATATGTAAATCTATATGTAACTTTTTTTTCTTTTTACAAAGCTTTTTAATTTCTTCTTTTAAATCTGTTAAATATTTTTCCCAAAAATCATAATTATTCATTATTTTCCTCCTTATATTCTTCTATTTTTTTATTACATAAATTTATTATTTCTTGAACATTTAATCCATTACTTTCCAATATATTATCTAAATATCCCTTAGCTGATATACCTTCAACATATCCTTTAATAATACAATTTACACTTCTTTTAAAAAGTAATGACTTAATTATATTTGGATAACCTGCAAAAAAGTAAATAATTGGAACATCTTTATTAAAATAATCATTAAATTCACAAGTATTTAAACTATTAATACTATCTATATCTAATATATTTGGATTTGTTACATAAACTAATTTGATTTTATTTTCTTTATTTAATAAATTATAAATATTAAATGCATAATCTAACATATAATCTCCCGTTGCACATAATATTAAATCGGGATTATTTTGATTAACAATTATATCTATATCTAAACTATGTTTATAAATATTAGAATATACTTTTTCATGTCTTTTTGAAGTTGTTATAACATTTATTTTATTCTTACTATTTAAAACAATATCTAATATATTTATTAAATCAATTCCATCTTTTGGAAAATAAACATTATAATAATCATTTTTTTTCATAAGAAGAGTATTTATAAAATCTGGATTCTGATGTGAATAACAATTTTCCCAACAAGTAGAAGTTAATATATAATTTAAAGAATTCTTTATATTATTAGTATCTGTTTGCTTTAAATATTTATAATACTGACTTATCATACTACTTATTATTGGCATAAATCCTTCATATGAAATATATAATCCTCTATTACCACTTTGTATATATCCTTGATATAAAGCTTGTAATAAATTTTCATTTAATATTTCTATACAATTATTTTTTAATTTACCAAGTTTATTAGAATATAATTCATCTGGAGAAAATATTAAACCTTTATTTTTATTAAAATAATCAATTAAATATAATTCTAAATTTTCTATATTAGATTTAGATTTATCAAACTCATAATTTATTAAATTCATATCATTAGTTTTATTATTAATATATTTAGTTTTAAATTTATTAAAAATATTTATATCTTCAAAAATATTACTATTCCATTTATTTAAAAAGGATTTTATTATATTTAATTTTTCATTTTTGCTATAACCTTGTAGAGGATTTTTATGAACTGAAATTAAATCTTCAAAACAAATATTATTTATAGTAGGTAATGTAAAACCTTTATGTGATTTAAATATTATTAAAGGACTTTTTTTATCTAAACAATTATTAAGTACTTCTTGCATTTTATTAATACTTGCTAATATATTTGTACTTTTAGCATCAACAATAAATACATCATAACCAAATGAACTAAAGTGATTTATTAATTCTTCGTTAGTTAATAAAGATAAATAAGATTTATTACCCATCTTATATCCATTTAAATTAATAATTGGTAATACTTTACTTTTTAAATTTAATAACTTATTTAATTGCCAAGAAGAATTAAGAGTTCCACTTTCTGCTTCTCCATCTCCTATAATACATGTTACCAAATCAACTTTACTATCTAAAGCATATCCATAAGAAACACCTAATGAATATCCTAATTCTCCACCATCATAAATTGTTTCAGGATACTCTGGATTAATTTCTGAACGAATTTTAACTCCAAAGTCATTTATTAAGTTATTTAAACCATTTATATCTTGTGAATAATTTTTATAATATTTATATAAAGTACCATTTAACCATAAATTTGAAATTAAACTAAGTCCACTATGTCCTGTTCCAATTACTAATTGATTTGTAAGATTTTTTTGATTTAAAAAATAATAGAGATTCGATAAAATAAAATTTATAGATAAACTAGTACCTAAATGACCAGGATTATAATCTTTTAAATCAGATTCTTTTAATTCATTAGTAAGTACATATTGTTTTAAATACATAATATAAACTGATATAGAATTAGTGAGTTCATAATATTTTTTTATTGTTTCTTCGCTAGACATTTTTTATCTCCATTATTTTCAAAATATAGACTTCTAAAACATTCCCATAATTTAGGATTTAAATTTTTTGGTGCAAATATTTCATCTATTATTTTTCTAGCTTTTAAATAATATTCTACATCTTTACCACTTTCACATCTATAATTTTCTTGTTCTTCTGTATAATTTTGATAAACTTGTACAATAGGGAATTTATTAATGCTATCTTTAAAATATTCAAAATACTTTTTTATAACTTGTAAATCTTCTAATCCTAAAATATATAAAAATGTAGTAGTAATATTTAAAGAAGAAGAATATTCTAAAAGTTCTTTAGCTTTTTTTAATGTTAAACTAGCTTTTTCTGGTTTCATAAACTTTTCTCTATCTAGAAATTTTTCTAACGTTAAATATAATCCAAAATTATTTATAGTACTAGATAATTCCTTTATTTTATCAAATGTACGTAACTGAGATCCAATATAATTTAAACTACCATCAAAACCCATTTCTAAAAACGCTTCATTAACCATTAAAAGATGTTCTATTAATTTATCTTCATTTTGAAAACAACCTGTACATATTGTTACGTTTTCTATAGACTTCATACCATCTATATTATTATCTTTTAAAAGCTTTTCAAAATATTCTTTGATATCTTCTTTTTTAGAAAAATTATATACATCTTCATCAGTTAAACTATAAGTACCACAAAATTTACAACCTACACATTTACTTCTAGAATTTGAATTAAAAGTTATAACTTTCTTATTGTTTCTAAAATATGTTGATAAACAAGTATCTTTTTCTATATCCGTTATTGTACCAATTGGTGTTCCTTCTAAGTATAATTTACCATCATTTAATAAAAATGGAGAATCTTTATAAGTATTAACACAAACAGCAAAATAAGTTTTTTTATTAGAATCAAGTAAACTTAAATTAAATCTAATTCTCTTATCTTCAAAATCTTCAATAATTAAACCATATCTATTTAATGCAATAGATAAAACATTTTCTAACGTTACGTTATATTCACTTGCTAATTTTTTAAAATACTCTAACATAATTTTCCCTCCCTAAAAAAAAGGCGACAAAAATACTATAAATTTTTGTCGTCAAAAGAAATGATTAGTTTATTTATTTTAATTTTTAACATAAACTCACTTCCTTAATAAAATATTACCACAATAATAATTATTATATTTATATGACTTTCTAATACTAATTATTAATTTTTTTAATAGCTTCTTTTAAAATATCAATAAATGATTTTAATACTTTACTATTTTTATTAGAATTATAAATAATAGTAATATTATCAACGGGAAGATCTTTAAAATTTTCTAAAATAATCATTTTTCCTTCGTTAATTTCATCTTCAACAAACTTTTTATTTATATAACCTATTCCAACATCATTTAAAATAAGTTTCTTTAAAAGATTTGAACTAGGCATTTCTATAATAGTTTCATAAAAAATATTATTATCTACTAAATACTTTTCTATATTTCTTTTCTTACCAGAACTAGTTGGTAAAATTAAAGGATAAACATAATTATCTTTTTTCATTTTAGAAAATTCTTTTTTATAAAAACTAGATGAACATACAAATACATTATCTATATTTTTTATTTTTTCAACTTTTATATAATTTTCAAATTTAAAAAATAAAGGATATCTACTAATAATAATATCTATTTCATCTTTTCTTAATGATTGATAAAGTTCTGTAATATCATCGAATTCAATTCTTATATTTACTTTAGGATATTTTTTTCTAAATGTTACTATCGAAGAATCTAAATAATTATCTGCTATTATTCTAACACAACCTATATTAATTTCTTTTTGATCATCATTACCATTTAAAATATTATAAGCTTCTTCTACTTTTAAAAATAATTCTTTACCTTCATTAGTTAAAGTAACTTCAGATACATTTCTATTAAATAATTTCTTATTTAATATTTCTTCTAAATTTTTTATATTGCTACTTAATGCTGATTGTGATATCATTGCAACTTTACTAGCTTTTGTAAAACCACCATATTTTGCAACATAGTAAAAGCTTCTAAACAAATTTAAATTTACATTGTTCAAAAATAACATCCCCTTTCAAATTTGTTATATTATATATCAAGTAGAAATTTATTACAATAATAATTTTAAATTCCAAATATTAAATATACTATAATAAAACTCATTATAATACCAACTAAATCAGCAAATAATCCTACCTTTAAAGCATATCTACTTTTTTTAATACCAATACTTCCAAAATATAAAGTAATTACATAAAAAGTTGTATCTGTTGCACCTTGCAAAGTACTTGCTATTCTTCCCATAAAAGAATCAGGTCCAAAATTAGCTAAAATATTATTTAGCATAGCAAGACTTGCTGTTCCAGAAATTGGTCTAAAAAAAGCCATTGATACTATTTCCATTGATAAAGAAAATCTTGTTAATAATTGTTTTGAAAAAGAAAATAAAGATTCTATTAATCCACTACTAGTTAATAAATTAACAGCAAAAATCATTGCTATTAAACAAGGAAATATATCTAAAGAAGTTTTTAATCCTTCTAATACTCCTTTTAAAAAAGAATCATATATATCTACTTTTTTAAAAAAACCATATAATATAATTATTAAAACTATCAATGGTAAAATAATTATACTAATTGTTCCCATTTTTTCTCCTTATCAAATAATCCAAAACTAAACCTGCTAAACTTGCGCAAAAAGTTGCAATAATACAAGTAATAATAATTTCAGTGGGATTCTTGCTACCATGTAATAATCTCAAAGATATAATAGTTGTAGGTATTAATGTTACACCACTTGTATTTAAAACTAAAAAAGTTATCATAGCTGGAGTTGCTGTATCTTTTTTATCATTTAATTTTTGTAATTCTTTCATTGCTTTTAATCCAAATGGCGTTGCAACACTTCCTAAACCTGCTATATTGACTGCTATATTGCTTGCTATTAGACCTAAAGCTTCATTTCCTTCAGGTATAGTAGGAAATAATTTTTTTAATAAAAAACCTAATTTTTTTGCAATTAAATTTAATAACCCACTTTCTTCTGCAATTCTCATTAAACCTGTCCATACTGCTAATAAAGGTATCATTTCTAACATTAAATTTAATGCTGTTTTGCTACTAGTTATTATTTCACTATTAATAATATCTATTTTACCATTAATAAAGCCATATATAATTCCAATTATAATAAATAAACCCCATATTATATTAACCATATATTCATCCTAACTATCTTTTAAAAAAGTTTTTTATTTTATCAAACAAACTTAATTTTTCTTCTTTTAAAATAATTTCTTTTTCATAAATATTTTCTTGTACTAAAATATCATCATTTAGTTTAATAGTTACATATCCTACTACATCACTTATATTTTTATCATATAAATAAACTTCTTTTTTTATATTTTTATATTCTTCTTTTGTTAAAGTTAAATATCTATCATTTTTTATATAATAATTTTCATTATTAAAATTTTCTTTATTTTTATTTAATACTTTATAACTTTTATATTTTTTAAAATATTTTTCATAAAGGTTTTCATGATTAAGAAAATCATTAGGATCATTTAAAGTAACAATAACAAAATTCATATTTTTATAAGATGCTGTTGTAACTAAAGTACGTCTAGCTTTTTCTGTAAATCCTGTTTTACCACCTGTACAATATTTATAATTAGTTAAAAGTTTATTTTTATTATGCCATAAATATGTTTTATAATTTGTTTTTACTGTTATTTTTTTAGTACTTACTATTTTTCTAAAAGTATCATTTTTCATAGCTTCACTCATTAATAATGCCATATCATAAGAAGTAGAAGTATTACCTTCTCCTAATTCATTTTCTAATCCACTAGAATTTATAAAATTAGTTTTCTTCATACCTATATTTTTAGCGGTTTCATTCATTAATAAAGCAAAACCATCCATAGATCCACCTATATAATCTGCAATTGCTATAGCAGCATCATTTCCACTTCTAAGCATTAGGCCATATAATAAATTGTCTAAACTAATTTTTTCTCCAACTTCTATATATATTCCACTTCCAAAAGATTTTAAAATATTATCATTTATTGTAACTATTGAATTAATATCTTTACTATTATTTAAAGCTACTAAACTTGTCATAATTTTTGAAATAGATGCTATGAGTCTAACATCAGATTGATTTTCTTGATATATAACTCTCTTAGTATCCATATCCATTACAGTTACACTTCTAGCTTGAACGTTAAATGGTAATAATAACAACATAAATATTATAATTTTTTTCATAATTCACCTAAATAATATTATGAAACTTTACTATTTTTTAGTAATTATAATATAAAAAAAAGATATTATATTAATATCTAAATTCTAAATAAAACTTTTACAATTTTACTAATAATATCATTATTTAAAAATACAATTAATAAACTACTTACTAAAAATGGACCAAAAGGTAACATATGATCTTTATTCTTTAAAGTTACATATAAAGCATATGGGAAAGCTAAAAAAGAAGCTAAAACAATATAAACAATACCTAACCTTATACCTAATAACATTCCAGCAACAAAAGATAATTTTATATCTCCTCCACCTAAAGCTTCTTGATGAAATGTATAAGTTCCAAATACTTTTAATAAATAAGCAAATAAGAAAATTACTGCTCCATATAATAAACTTAATAATGCTGATACAATACCTTTATCAACAAATCTTAATATAAAAATAAGTATAACAGATATAACTAAAGGACTATCATTAATAATCATATATTTAGAATCACTAACAAATATAATAATAACTAAACTAGATATAATTAAAGATAAAAATAAATTTATATTAATACCAAAGACTTTATAACATAAAGCAAATAAAGTACCAGATAATAACTCCATCAAAAAATAAGTAGATGAAATAGGCTCTTTACATTTTTTACAACTGCCCCCTAAAAATATATAACTTAATAAAGGAATGTTTTCATACCATTTAAGCATATGACCACAATTTTCACAATGAGAACCAGGTTTAATTATAGATTCATTCTTAGGAAGGCGCATACCAACTAATGTATAAAAAGAGCCAAAAATACATCCTATAACAAACATTAAATATAACATATTCCTTCACCCTAACTAATTTGATTATAAATACTAAACATAGGAACAATAACTGAAATAACTATTCCTCCAACAACAACTGCTAAAAAGATTATCATAACGGGTTCAATTAAAGATTTTAAAGCATTTATAATATTTCTATGTTCTTCTTGATAATATACACTTACTTTAGCCATCATTTCAGCTAATTCACCTGTTGATTCACCTGTTACTATCATATAATAAGCAACCTCAGGTATAGCCCAATTATCTTTAAATGATGTACTAATTTTTTCTCCAACTGCAATATTATTAATAGTATTTACCATAATTTCTTTATAAATTTCATTATTAGTTATTTTTGATAAAATTTCTATACTCTCTGTTATAAATACATTATTTTTTAACAATGATGAAAATGTTTTTGTAAATATAGTCAATTCATTATATATCATAACTTTTCCAAAAACAGGAATATGCATTGCTAACTTCTGTAAATAATAACGTACACTTTTAACCTTTTTATATAAAAGAACTACAGCCAAAATAATAACTAATACCCCTAATATAATATAAAATATATTATTTTGCAAAAAAGCACTTGCAGACAATACAAACAAAGTCATTCCCGTTAACTCTATTCCAGCTGAAGCATAAATATCTTCAAATTGAGGAACAATATACATTAATATAAAAGTTACAACTGCAACAGAAAAAATCATTACTATAGAAGGATAAGTCATAGCACTTATCATTTGTTTTTTAGTTGTTTCAATTTCATTATAATACTCTGCCATATCATCCAAAGTAGCTTCCAATTCACCTGTTGCTTCCGCTGCTTTTATCATATTTACCAAAAGTGAAGGAAAAGCATCACCTTGTTTCGCTAAAGCTTCACTAAAACTTTCACCCATTATTAACTGATATACAACAGCATCAAATAATCTCTTCTTGTATTGATCTTTTTTACCCATTTGAATACTAAGTATTCTCATAGAATCAGTAAGAGGAATACCACTTTTTAAATATGTAGATAATTGTGTTAACCAAAAGATTAAATCTTTAGTTTTTAACTTTCTTTTTTTAAACTCTTTTTGACCATATAATAAATCAATAAGTTTATTATTATCCAATCTATATACAGTATTACCTTCAGCTTCTAAAAAATTAAATACTTCAGACATAGTAAATGCAGAAATATATCCTACAACATCTTTACCTTCATTATTGATTGCCCTATATTTAAATGTTTTAGGAACATCTGCTCTAGATGTTTCCTCATGACTAATTTCATTTAAAAGTAAATCTCTAGATTTTATATTTTTAGCATTAACATTTTTCTTAGCAACTTTACTTTTATCACTTTTTTTAACAGCACTTGCCTTTTTAAAATCTTCCATTCTCTTAGTATTAGTATTCATACTAACTGCTTTAATAACTTCTTCTTTAGCTTTTTTTCTCTTTTCATTAGAATAAAGTTTATAAAAAGTAGCACTAATTACATTAAATATAAATATTATAGGAAAGAATAAACCATACATAGTATAGTAACAACCTAAAAAGAAATATTTAAAAGGAGATATTATTATTGATAATGCTTTATTTTTCTTCACAAATATCTCCTCCTATTCTATAGATATAATTATATCATACATTATTAAAAATTTAAAAATATATTTAAATAAAAAGAATCATTAAATGATTCTTAAAACTATTTTAGGTTAACCTAAGGAATACTTACAATGAATAGAAAAGAAATAAGTATCCCTACACCAAAAATAATTTGATGCTTAAATTATTGTACTACATAAGGATCTGATTTTATTCCCTGTCCTGTTACTGCTACATCTTTCTTTAATGTTACTGCTGGTCTCGAATATACAGTTTTATCTTGATAACTAGAGTAACCGTTAAATTCATATGTATCTTTCAAATTTTCTGCCACTACGATTCCCACTCCATCATGACTACCCGCAATTTTCCAAGC
>CANRPF010000029.1 GCA_947632375.1 uncultured Bacilli bacterium | reverse complement strand
TTCGATGTATCCTTAAATAGTTTATAACATAAAATCTAATATAAATCAACCCCAACTATTTGATGGGGTATTTTTGTATTAATTTATGACATAATAAATATGAAGATAGCCGAGAGTTATCGCAATTCTTTTTTTCAATGAAAAAAAGACATTAATAAATATTTATTAATGTCTTTTTTTCAATGAAAAAAAGACATTAATAAATATTTATTAAAAGAAAAGAGAGGTAAAGAAAATGAATAGAAATCAAAGAATAGTAGTAAGTATAGTAGGGATAATAATTGTAACGTTCGCATTAATTGGAATAACATATGCTTATTTCCTAACAAAAATAATAGGTAATTCAACTTCAACAAGTATATCGGGAACATTAGCCAACTTAGAGTTAACTTATGATGATGGTAATGGTCTGATAGCAACATCAGAGATGATGCCTGGAGATACATTAGAAAAGACATTTTCAGTACAAAATACAGGTTCAGTTAAAGTAGAAAATTACGCAGTAATATTTGAAAACTTAACTAACACGTTAACAAGAAAAGAAGATTTGGTTTATACATTGACTTGTGAAAGTGATGATGAAAATCCATGTGATGGGGTTGTTGATGCCATTTTTCCGTCTACAAGCGGGCCAATAATATTAAATTCAATAGAACCTAGTGTTACACATTCGTATACACTAACTGTAACTTATAAAAATTATGATAACATAGACCAATCTGCAGACATGGGGAAAAAATTTGAAGCAAAAGTAAATATTAAGGACCTTCAAGTTTCTAACCCATATTCAAATGAAAAAAATAGTTTAGCATATAAAATAATAAATAATTCGATACTATCAAAAAATGGAACAACATATAGAGAAAAACCATTAACAAAAATAGGTTTTAAAACGGCTTCTTATAGTCAAATAAGTTATAGTAATGTTGATATTCATGATGTACATTACGGTGTTAGTGATTATAAAACTTATGCTTATTCGGATAAATATACATTTGATGAATATGATGGTTATATATTAGATAATCCAAAATATGCTTCATTTGATGATATTAAAAGAATCAATCCTAAATATTATGCTGTTGCAACATTTGAGTCAAATAATTTATTTAGAACTTTGTATACTTTTTTAGATGATAGCCATTTAAATGTTCAAACTGTAAAATCAAGTCAAGGTGAAAGATCATTAGCACAAACTAATGACGTATACGGAACATCATATTATTATAGAGGTAATGTAGAAGACAATTATTTAACATTTAATAATATGTGTTGGAGAATTGTGCGTATACAAGGTGATGGAAGTGTTAAATTGATATTACAAGATAAGAGTGGTCCATGTAGAGAAAACATTAATGATAGTGAGGCTGTTATTGGTACCGGTACATGGGGACATTCTTCTGGAGATTTTGACTATGCTAATTGTACATCAGATAATCAAACTTGTATGAGAAATAAATTCCAATCTTGGTATAATACTTCAGGTTTATCAAATTATGAAGATAAATTAAAAAAAGAAACATGGTATTTTGGTGCAAATAGTGGATTAGTTTATGAGTCGAACGCATATGATACTTATCTTAGAACACAAGGTTACAATAAGGGTAGAGATGCAATACTTACAGATAAAACTAATGGAGTAACAGATTATGTTGCAACATTGACAGCAGATGAAGTAGTATTGGCAGGAGCAGAATATGAAACTCCTCATAATTATTATTATTTACCTATTAGTAATAGTTGGTGGACACTTTCTCCTGCTTATAATTATTATGCTATATTCGTATTTAAGGTTGATGCTGCATTAAATGTTCAAGATATTCGTTCTGAAGGTCCTAGTATTCCTATATACAAATATTATTTAAGACCTTCTATCGTCTTAAAAAAGGGAATAACTGTTTCAGGTGAAGGCACTAAAACTAATCCTTATGTAGTTCAGTAATTATAGCATCAAATTATTTTGGTGTAGGGATACTTATTTCTTTTTCTATTCATTGTAGGTATTCCTTAGGTTACCCTAAAATAGTTTTAAAGTCGCATAAAGTTTTATGCGATTTTTTTAAAATATTTAGATTTTTAAAATTGGAGCCAAAAAAGGCCTCAATTTTAAAAAAGTATACATAAGAAATAAAGAATCTGAGCGATTTTTCGCTCTAAATTTAAAAATCAGTGATTTGACTAAAAAAACACAGTTTGATAGTATGAAAACTGATACATCGAACTGTGTAATAGATGACTTCCATTCTTTTTAAGAAAGGAAGTGGTAATTATGATAGAAAGATTTTTTTATCAATTAATTATTTTATTTCTTTTATATTTAATTTTTAATTTAATATAAAAAAATATCATCTAGTTCCACAGGGGGTCTAGATGATTTTCCCAAACCAAGGAAGTCATCGAAAACCTTTTCGATGTATCCTTAAATAGTATATAACATAAAATGAAATATAAATCAACCCCAACTACCTGTTGGGGTATTTTTCTCTCAATTTATGACATAATAAATATGAAGATAGCAAGAGTTATCGCAAATCTTTTTTCAATGAAAAAAGATATTAATAAATATTTATTAATATCTTTTTTCAATGAAAAAAGATATTAATAAATATTTATTAAAAGAAAAGAGGAGTAAGAATGAATAGAAATCAAAGAATAGTAGTAAGTATAGTAGGAATAATAATTGTAACGCTCGCTTTAATTGGAATAACGTATGCTTATTTCATGACAAAAATAATAGGAAATTCAAGTGAAACAAGTATATCAGGAACTCTAGCCAACTTAGAGTTAACATATGGAGATGGTAATGGTGTTATATCAAAAGATAACATGATGCCTGGGGATATAATCACGAAAACTTTTTCTGTAGAGAATACAGGTTCGGTTAAAGTTGATAGTTACGCAGTAGTATTTGAGAATTTAGTAAATACTTTAAACAGAAACGAAGATTTAGTATATACGTTGGAATGTAAAAGTAGCGATTCTAATTCATGTAAGGGAAGAGAGAATATAGAATTTCCTTTATCAGATGATCCTATAGTATTTAATTCAATAATGCCAACTGTAACACATACATATACATTAACGGTAACATATAAAAATTTAGATGATGTAGATCAATCAGATGATATGGGTAGAAAGTTTGAAGCTAAAGTAAATATAAAAGATTCAAAAAATTATAATCCTTATACTGATAATGAAAATAGTTTAGCATATAAAATATTAAATAACTCATTAGAAAATGCTAATAATACGCAATATAGGACACAATCAATAACATCACTTGGACATACATCTGCATTTCACGAAGATGTTTTATCATATACACAATCAGAGTATAATAGTGAGATGATTTTGCAAGATCATTTTTATGTAAGATATTCAGATGATTATGCTTTTGATAAATATAAAGGTTATGTATTAAAAAATCCTCATGTGGCTTTATACACTGATATTGCAAATAAATCGTTTTATTTCGATGCAACTTCAGAATATAGAGAAGATTTAGAAAATTTTTCAAGCGAAGATTATTATACCAATATTAACAAATATAATACAAATGGTATAGTGCAAGTATTAGGTAAAGATATTGATGGTGAAAAAACATTAGGTCAAATCGAGGATGTGTATGGGACATCATACTATTATAGAGGTAACGTAGAAGATAATTATTTAAGTTTTGCAAATATGTGTTGGAGGGTCGTTAGAATACAAGGAGATGGAAGTATTAAATTGATATTACAAGATAGTAAAGGAACATGTAATGAAAATTCTGATAGTGGAACAAATTCTTTTTATTATAATTCTTATGGAGTAAAAAGTGGTTTTGGAGCACCTGATTATACAGGTTGTAATGCCGACTCTTCATCTTGTATGAGAAAAGGTTTTCAAAATTGGTATAAAACTTCTGGCCTTGAAAATTATCAAGAAAATTTAAAAGAGGAAACGTGGTATCTAGGAAATCAATCAACTTTTTATGATTATGATGGTCAGATAAAATCAGACGATAGTGGAGAAAGATTTTCAGAAACTTATAAAAGACTATATGGTCTTGGAACAAAACAATATGTTTCACTTTTAGATAAACAAAATGGAGTAACAGATTATGTTGCAACATTAACAGCTGATGAAGTTATTTTAGCAGGTGGTGCAATTTATAGTGGCAATAAATATTTTTATTTGAATGCACAAACTACCTGGTGGTGGACTTTATCTTTGATGGGCTATGACTATTATGCTAGCAATATAACTTTTGGCATGGCATTTGTAACGACTATGGAAACAAAAGGTTTAGGTTTAAATACATATCCAATATATTGGGCATTTCCATCTATACGACCTGCAATAGTTTTAAAAGCTAATACAAATGTATCGGGTGAAGGCACTAAAACTAATCCTTATGTTGTTTTATAAAAATGATTACTTATCTTAATGTAAATTATATGATAAGTAACTTTTTTTTATTGTTATTTATGATATAATTAATATATATGCTAGAGAGTAGGTTTCTTTATGAAATGTATTAATTGTGGTGCTTATATAGAAGATGATGATAATTTTTGTTATAAGTGTGGTAGTATTACTGCAAAAGGTACTAATTTTTTTAAAGATGAAGAAAATATGAAACTTATTACTAATGGAGAAGCAATGAAACAAAGTAGTAGAGTTTCTGTTTTATCTAGTTTACTTTTATTTGGTGTATTTTTATTTGTTGTAATGATGTTAATTAGAGGCAATAATTTATTTGCTCCTTTTGCATATATAGAAGGTATTTTTAATAAATATTTATATGGTTATGAAACTTCTATAATTAAAACAGATAATAAATATTATAATATTGATATTAATTCTTATAATGATGCTATTTCATATATAAAAAAAGATTTTGATGATCAAAGTTATAATTGTAATAAAGAAGATGGTGTTAGTAAATTAGAAATTGAACTTCAAAATAATCATCAAATACCTAGTGTATTATTTTGTGATATGAAATATGAAGAAGCTCAAAAGGTTAAAGAAGTTATTGATAGTATGTATAATTTATTCCCATCTATTAAGGGTGCTTTAACTAATATAACTATTACTAATTCAACTTCTTCAAATGATTTTATAGCATATTTTCAACCTATGTATCAGTTTATAAATGTTGATTCTGATATTAATAAATATAATAAAGTAAATAAAACTCAAATTTTATTAAATAGTTATTATTTCTTAAATGAAAATATATTATCTAAACCAATAGATGATATAGTTGGAGAAAATTATTATGTTAAAGATGCTAATTTTGAATCAGCAATTGCACATGAAATAGGACATTATATTACTTTTTATATATTTTTAAAAGAAAATAATTTAGAAAATGTTACTTATGTTACAAAAGATAATAAAAATATAATTGAAGATGCTTTAGCTAATTTTGATAGTGGTAAGTTTTCTTTAGGAATTGTGATGGATGCTTTATATAATTATAATACTAAAAATAATACTGAATTAAATTGTGATGATTTTGCTTTATTAATATCTAAATATGCTGGTGCTAAAGATGATGATGGTAATTTAATTGCAAATGAAACTATTGCAGAAGCGATACATGATTTTTATCTACATGGTGATGATATGTTAGATGCAAGTAGTGAAATTTTAAGTATTATAAATAATAAATTAGGAGCGTTATGAAAGAATGTATTAATTGTAAAAAAAATGTAAGAGATAATGATATATATTGTAGATATTGTGGTTGTTTACAAAAAGGAAATGGACATTATGTATTATTAGATGTAATGATTATTTTTATAATAATTTGTATTATAGGTTTAATTATTTTGTTTATTTCATCTTATTTAGTTAAAAGTTAGGAGGCATTTATGAAAAAAAATACTTATAATGAGTCAGTTGATGAAATATATAAAAGACTTGATACTAATATAAATGGATTAACTGAAGAAGAAGCTTTAAAAAGATTAGAAAGAGATGGAGAAAATAAATTAAAAGAACAAAAAAAGAAATCTAATTTAGTTTTATTTTTAGAACAATTTAATGATTTTATGGTAATATTGTTAATTTTTGCTTCTTTATTTTCAGCAGTTATTTCATATATTAGACATGAATCTTATATAGATTCTATTATTATAATTGTTATTGTTATAATTAATTCTATTTTAAGTTTTATTCAAGAAAAGAAAGCAGATGCTGCAATAGATGCTTTAAATAAAATGTTTATTACAAATAATTATGTAATAAGAAATGGAGTAAAGAAATTAATAGATGTAAGAAAAATAGTAGTAGGAGATATAATTGAATTAGAAGCAGGAGATTATATTTCTTGTGATGCTAGAATTATAAAATCAGAATCTTTAGAAGTAAATGAATCTACACTTACAGGAGAATCTTTAGCGATAAAAAAAGATAATGCTGATATAAAAGAAGAAAAAGAACTATATGAAAGACATAATATGGTTTTTGCGGGTTGTAATGTTACTAATGGACATGCTTTTGTAGTTGCAACTGAAACAGCAATGAATACGGAATTAGGTAAAATTGCTAACAGTTTAATAAATAAAAAAAGTGATTTAACTCCACTTCAAAAGAAAATAAATAAAATTAGTAAAGTTTTAACTTATGTTATTCTTGGAATAATTGTACTTATGATGGTAATTGGTTTAATTATGAAGAATGATTTCTTTGATGTTTTAATGCTTTCTATTTCATTAGCAGTAGCAGCAATACCAGAAGGTATGTCTTCTATTATAACTATAATATTATCTTTAGGTATGACTGCAATGGCTAAAAGAAATGTAATTATAAGAAAAATGTCATCTGTTGAAACTTTAGGATCAACTGATATAATATGTTCTGATAAAACAGGTACTATTACTCAAAATAAAATGTTAGTTAAAAATATATATGCTAATGATAGATTATATACTGAAGAAGATAATATAGAAAATGTTGATTTATTATTTTTATGTGCTTCTTTATGTAATAATGTTACTAAGAATGAAAATAATTATATTGGCGATGAAACAGAAGTATCTATATATAAATATTTAGAAAATAAATATACTTTAAAAAATTATTCTAGATTAAAAGAATATCCTTTTGATTCAGAAAGAAAAATGATGAGTACTATTAATTTAGTTGATAATAAAAAATATTCATTTACTAAAGGAAGTTTAGAATTTGTTATAAATAATTGTTCTAAATATATTAAAGATAATAAAATTTATAATATGGATTCAAATTATAAAGAAAAGATTTTAAATGAAGAAAAAGAATTATCTTTAAAATCATTAAGACTACTTGCTTTTGCTTATAAAGATAATGATTTTGATAATCCAGAATCAGATATGATTTTTCTAGGACTTATAGGTATGATGGATCCTCCAAGAGAAAGTGTTCCAACAGCAATATTAACTTGTTTAAAATCTGGAATAAAACCAATAATGATAACAGGAGATAGTATTAATACTGCAAGAGCAATTGCAAAAGAAGTAGGCATAATAGATGCAGATAGTAAAGCGATAGAAGGTAAATTTGTAGACAAAATGACTGACGAAGAACTTAAAGAAGCAGTTAACACATATCAAGTTTATGCAAGAATTTCACCAAATACAAAATTACGAATAGTAGAAGCACTGCAAAGTTATGGCTATATTGTTGCAATGACAGGAGATGGAGTAAATGATGCTCCTGCAATTAAAAAAGCTGATATTGGTATAGGAATGGGTATAACCGGTACTGAAGTTGTTAAAAACGTTGCAGATTGTATATTAGTAGATGATAGTTTTTCTACTATAGTTGACGGTGTAGAAGAAGGTAGAAGAATAACTGCTAATATTAAAAAAGTTATTTTATATTTATTAGCAGGAAATATAGTAGAAGTTATTTTAGTATTTGTATCAATGCTTATGAATATGGAAATGTTTTCAACCTTACAATTATTATGGCTTAATTTAGTAACAGATTCTATACCAGCAATTATGTTAGCTTTTGAAAAAAGTGAAAATGATATAATGGAAAATAATAAAGCTAATAAATCTAGTAGTACATTCTTTACTCCATTTCTAACATCTAAGATAGTTATAGGAGCTTTCTTAAAATCATCTATTATGATAATAATGTTTATTATATATTCAAAAATATTAGATGTTAATACTGCTAGTTCATTAATGTTTATATTCTTAGTAGCTCATGAATTATTTTATTCATTTTCTTGTAGAAATTTAAAACACTCTGTATTAAATAAAAATATATTTGATAATAAAAGACTTTCTATAGGAGTTGGTATAATACTATTAGTACAAATAATAGTATTATCTACAGGATTATCTAAATTCTTTATTGTAAGTGGCATTAAAATAAGTTATATTATACTTACTTTAGCTATTTGTTTTATAACTTTTGTTATAGGAGAATTATGTAAACCTATTTATGCATTAATTTTTAAAGATTATACGGAGGACAAAAATGAAAAAAAATAAAAATACAGCATTAATTATAGTATTGGGTATTATTGTATTTATAGTTTTTATAGGTGTTATATTTATTAATTTAATACCTAATTATGAAAGTGATTCTTATTATGTAAAAGTCGATAAAGAAATGAATGCTAAAATAGAAAGTGTAAACATAACTGATGGTAAGCTAATACTAACTACATCAGGAGATCCAATAGAGTATTGTGTTAAATCTACAAGAACTAAACCTAATAAAAATTCTATTTGTTGGAATAAAGTAAAAGATAATACTGCAACTATATCTGTTTTTACAAATAAAAAATATTACGTATGGATAAAAGATAATAATGGAACTATTAGTAATTATGTAACAGTTAATTCAAAATAAAAAGCAACTATTTATAACTTAAAAGTTTAGTTGCTTTATTTTTTTTCTTATTTAGTTCTATTTTTAATTCATTCCATATATTAATTAAATCATCTTTTTTTATATATCTAGTTATATTTTTTTTATATAAAAGAGTTCTTAAACTTAAAATAATTTCTCCAGGTCTAACTCTATATATTAATCCTTTAGAAAAATAATCAACATATTCAATAAAATTAAAATAAGTATTAGACTTTTTTACTAATATAGCATTATTATCACTATCATATATAATATAGATTTCTGATGAATCAACAAAACTATCTATTAATCTATTTATTTGTTTTTTTAATAAAACTAAATCTTCATAACTCATATTGTTTAAACTAACTTCGTCCAAAAAAATTCTCTCCTTTGTAGTAAAAATTATATCAAAATATTAAAAAAAATAAATAACTTCGACAAAAAAAGTTTAAAAAAGTAAAAAAAAATGATACCATATTTAAGTGATGCTTATGAGTTATATAAAGGGTACATTTAAACAAACAATTTTTAAAAGTGATGCAGGATATACTGTAGGAGTTTTAAAAGTAAAAGAAACAGATGATTTAGAAATGGAAACATTTGTAAAAAAATCAATAACTTTTACAGGATATTTTAGTGAACTAACTTTAGAAGATGATTATATATTATATGGCTCTTTAACTTATCATGATAGATATGGATATCAATATAACGTAATTAACTATGAAAAATTAATGCCTGAAGGAAAAGATGCAATAATAGAATTTTTAACTAGTCCTTTAATAAAAGGTTGTGGAGAAAAAACTGCTACTAAGATAGTAAATATATTAGGAGAAAAAGCGCTTGTTGAAATAAAAAATAACCCAAATTCATTAGATTTAATACCTAATTTATCACAAACAAAAAAGATGTCTATATATAATTCTATATTAAAATATTATGAATCTAATGAAACTATAATTAAATTAAAAGAATATGGTTTTTCTATAAAAGATAGTATGAAATTAATTAGTATATATGGTAGTACAATATTATCTATTATAAAAAATAATATATATAGTTTAACAGATATTATAGAATTTAAAGTACTAGATAAAATATATTTAAATATATATAAAGAAACAACAGATATAAGAATACTAGCTTGTATTATAGAAACTATGAAAAGAATAACTTTTATAAAAGGAGATACATATTCTTTAAAAGATGAAATACTTTATAATTTATATAAAGAATTTAATATAAGTATAACAGATGATAAATATTTTTATTCATTAGAACATGATTCTTTAATTTATATAAAAGATAATAAATATTATTTAAAAGAATATTATGAAGCTGAAGTAAATATAGCACGTAATTTAAAAATAATAAATAATAAAGAAATAAAGAATATAAAAACATTAGATAAATATTTAGAAAAAGTAGAAAAAAGTAATGATATATCATATAATGAAGAACAAAAAGAAGCTATTAAAGCAATATTTTTAAATAATATTGTTATTATTACAGGAGGACCTGGTACAGGTAAAACTACTATAGTTAAAGGTATATTAAATATGTATAAATCTGTATATAATTTAAGTAATGATGTTTTTAAAAATAAAGTAGCATTGCTAGCTCCAACAGGTAGAGCAAGTAAAAGATTAGCAGAAACAACTAATTTTAAATCATCTACTATACATAGATTTTTAAAATGGAATAAAGAATCTTCATCCTTTGGTATAAATGAATATAATAAAGCTAATGAAGAATTAATAATTATAGATGAAACTAGTATGATAGATACTTTATTATTTGATAGTTTATTAAAAGGATTAAATAAAAATGTATTATTAGTGTTAGTAGGAGATGAATTTCAATTACCAAGTGTATCACCTGGATTAGTATTAAATGATTTACTTATTAGTGAAAAATTTAAACATATTAAACTAAATTATATTTATAGACAAAGCAAATATTCTTATATACCATTATTAGCTAAAGAAATAAAAGAACATAAATTAGTAGATTTTACTAATAAAAAAGATGATTATAATTTTATAGAATGTAATATAAGAGATATAAAAAATGTAATAACTAATATAATTAGTAAAGCTATAGATAAAGGATTAACTGAAAATGATATACAAGTATTAATACCTATGTATAAAGGAGAAATAGGAATAGATAATATAAATGTACATTTACAAAATATATTTAATCCATATAGTGATTCAAAAAAAGAAGTAAGAATAGGTAGTGTTATATATAGAGAAAATGATAAAGTATTAAATTTAGTAAATGATATTGATAAAGGTATATATAATGGTGATATAGGTAATATATATGATATTGATATAGAAAGTAAAAATGATTATATAAGAGTTAATTTTGATAATAATATAGTATCTTTTAAAAAAGATGAATTAAATACAATAAAACATGCTTATGCTATTAGTATTCATAAATCACAAGGTAGTGAGTTTAATCATGTTATTATGCCAATATCTAAAGTATATAATAAAATGTTATATAATAAATTAATATATACAGCAATATCTAGAGCTAAAAAAACACTTACTATAGTAGGTAATAGTGTAGCTTTTTATGAATCTGTAATAAATGATTATAGTATAGATAGAAAAACTACATTAAAAGATTTTATAATGTATAAATAAAATTAATTACTCCATAATAAATATGAGGAGATTAATTATGAAAAAAATGACAAAAATGTTAATGACTATGTCTATTATCGGTATGATGGGCGGAGGAGCCTACATGATGCTTTCTAAAAAGAAAAAAGAAGGAGCTCAAGAAAACTTATACTAATATAAGTTTTTTATTTTGATTAATTATGATATAATCTCTAAAGAGGTGCAAAAAGATGGAAAAGAAAAATACAGAAATAACTCCAAGAGATGTAGATTTTGCAAAATGGTATAATGATGTTATTGCCGCAGCAGACTTAGTAGATTATTCAAGTGTAAAGGGTAGTATGATTATAAGACCATATGGATATGCTATCTGGGAAAATATGGTAAATATATTAGATAAAAAATTTAAAATTACAGGACATGTAAATGTACAAATGCCTATGTTTATTCCAGAATCTTTATTAAATATAGAAAAAGACCATGTAGAAGGTTTTGCTCCTGAAGTTGCATGGGTAACTCAGGGAGGAGAAAATAAATTAGAAGAAAGACTATGTGTAAGACCAACTAGTGAAACACTTTTTTGTGATCATTTTAAAAAAATAATAAAAAGTTATAGAGATTTACCTCTTTTATATAATCAATGGTGCACTATAGTAAGATGGGAAAAAACAACAAAACCATTTTTAAGAAGTAGAGAAATACTTTGGCAAGAAGGACATACTATGCATGCAACAGAACAAGAAGCTAAAGAAGAAACATTAAGAATGTTAAAAGTATATGAAGATTTTCAAAAAAATTATTTAGCAATACCTGTAATAACAGGTAAAAAAACTGACAAAGAAAAATTTGCAGGAGCTGAAGAAACTTATACAATAGAAGCTATGATGTATGATGGAGTTGCTCTACAAAATGGAACAAGTCACTATTTTGGACAAGGATTTGCAAAAGCTTTTGGTATAGAATTTTTAAATAAAGAAAATAAATTAGAAAATCCATATCAAACAAGTTGGGGAACAACAACAAGAATGATAGGAGGACTTATAATGGTTCATAGTGATGATTATGGATTAGTATTACCTCCAAATATCGCTCCTATAAAAGTTTCAATAATACCAATTAGTATTGATGATGAAATATTAAGTGTAGTAAAATCATATACAGATGCATTAGAAGAAAAAGGTATAACTTATATAGTAGATAAAACTGATAAATCTCCAGGATATAAATTTGCAGAAAGCGAAGTTAAAGGTTATCCAATTAGATTAGAAATAGGTAAAAGAGATTTATTAGAAAATAAAGTAACATTAGTTAGAAGAGATACAAGAGAAAAAATAGTTTTAGATAAAAGTGATGTATTAAAGAAGATTGATGAATTGCTTATAGAAATACAACATAACTTATATAATACTGCATTAGAAAGAAGAAATAGCATGTTATATAATAATGTACAAAGTTATGAAGAATTAACAGATATTGCCAAAAATAAACCAGGTTTTGCATTAGTAAATTGGTGTGGTAATCGTGAATGTGAAGATAAAATAAAAGATGATTTAGGATTAAAATCTCGCTGTATTCCATTCGGATTAGAAATACCTGATGGTAAATGTGTAGTATGTGGTAAAGATGCTACAACTAAGATATATTTTGGGAAACAATATTAAAATAATAATGGGGGTTTATGGAATTACATAATAGTTTTACTGATGTATTTAATAAAAAAGAAACTGAAGGGATGTTTTTATATTTATTATTTAGAGAAAAAAGAGTAACTTATATAAAAAAATTATTAAAAAGATTTAATATTCCTATATCTGAATTAAAACATTTAACAACATGGATTTTTGAAAATGATAATGAACCTTTAAAAGAGAATATTAAATTCCCTTTACTTATTAATATTTTTTAAAATATTAATAATTTAGAATATATAGTTTTTGGATATAATGAAAAAGTACCTTTTCAAGATAGAATGGATATATTTACGTTTTCTAATTCATTAGATGATTATTATAAAAATGAAATAATAAATTTATTAAAATCAACATGTTATGAATATGGATTAAGAATAATAAAAAGATCAGATAATAGTTATTTTATATATTGGGATAAATATCATTTTAATGATGTTAATGTATATGATATTGGTATAAATTATTTTAACTTTAAAGAAAAAGCAGAAGAAAAATTATATAGATTATTAAGATAAAATAGATGAAAAAAAACGTCTATTTTTTTTACATTTTTTATGGTTTTTTCTTTACAAAATAAAGTGCATTTATTATAATAAAAAACAATTAATGAGGAGGCAGTAATATGAAAGAAAATTTACCAATTCTACTTCTTAAAAAGCTAGTATTACTCCCTAATCAAGAAATACGTTTAGAAATAAATAATGAAGTTTCAAAATCTGCTATAGAAGATGCTATTAAGAATAATAATTCTAATATATTAGTAATAAGTCCTATTAATTTATTAGAAGAAAAACCAAATATTAGTGATTTACCTAATATTGGTGTAATTGGTAAAATAAAAACAAAAATAAAACTACCTAATGGTAATTTTAGAATAATTATTGAAGGTTTAAATAGAGTAAAAGTTATAGAATATTTTCAAAGTGAATCAGGTGTATTAAAAAGCTATGTAAAAAGACTTTATATAAGAAAAACTGATGAAGTAAAAGAATTAGCTTTACTAAGAAAATTAAAGGAATTAATAAATGACTATATACTTTTAAATTCAGAATCTAGTAATACTATAAACTCATCTATAGAAAATATTACTGATTTAGATTTATTAACAGACATAATTGTTTCATTTTTACCTATGGATCAATCTAAAAAATTAACTTATATGAATGAATTTGACTATATAAAAAGAGCAGAAGAATTAATAAAAGATATAAATATAGAATTAGAAGTTATAAATTTAGATACAAAAATAGATGATGAAATAAGAGAGAAATTTGAAAAAGAACAAAGAGATTTTATATTAAAAGAAAAAATTAATAAATTAAATAATGAATTAGGTATATTAACAGATAAACAATTAGAAATAAATAATTATAAAGAACTATTAGATGAATTAGTATTACCTGAAAAAACAAAAAAGAAATTCTTAACAGAAATAAAAAGATATGAATATACAAACGATAATAATCCTGATTCGTCAGTTATTAGAAATTACTTAGAATGGGCTCTACATTTACCATGGAATAATTATTCTAAAGATGAAACTAATTTAACAAAAATAAAAGCTAATTTAGATAAAACACATTATGGATTAGAAGAAATAAAAAAACGTATATTAGAATACGTAAGTATTAAAAAAATAAATAAAAATGTATCATCACCAATATTATGTTTAGTAGGTCCTCCTGGAGTTGGTAAAACTACATTAGGAATGAGTATTAGCAAATCTTTAAAAAGAGAATTTTATAAAATTAGTGTAGGTGGACTAAGTGAAGCAAGTGAATTAATTGGACATAGAAGAACATTTTTAGGTGCTAATCCAGGTAAAATAGTTCAAGGTATAAATAAATGTGGTGTAATGAATCCTGTAATACTTATAGATGAAGTAGATAAAATGGTACAAGGATTTAAAGGAGATGCATCTTCTATATTATTAGATATATTAGATGAATCACAAAATAATATGTTTATAGATAATTATATAGAAGAACCAATTGATTTATCTAAAGTAATGTTTATATTAACTGCTAATTATTTAAGTGATATACCAGAACCATTAAAAGATAGATTAGAGATAATAGAAGTCAATTCTTATACAGAATATGAAAAACTAGATATTGCAAAAAAATATTTAATACCAGATATATTAGATAAATATGGAATTAAAAATATAGAAATTTCTAATAAATCTATATTAAATATAATAAATAATCATACTAAAGAATCTGGAGTAAGAGAATTAGGAAGAATATTAAAAAGAATAATAAGAAATCATTGTTTAGAAAATTCAGAAACAAATAAAATAACAGATAAAGATATAAAAAATATATTAGGAGAACCTAAATATTTAAAAGAACAAATAGAAAATCATAAAGGAGTAGTAAACTCATTAGCATGGACTCCATATGGAGGAAATATACAAAAAATAGAATGTATTACATATAATGGAGAAGGAAATATAAAAATAACAGGAAACGTAGAAAAAATACTAAAAGAAAGTATATTAATAGCTCTTAGCTATATAAAATATAAAAAATATATAAAAATAGATTTAAAAGAAATAGATATACATATAAATGCAATAAATGCAAGTATAAAAAAAGAAGGTTCAAGTGGTGGAACTGCTATAACAACTGCAATACTAAGTTCATTAAAAAATACAGTAATAGATGATAATATTGCAATGACAGGAGAAATTACACTAAATGGTGATATACTTGCTGTAGGTGGTATAAAAGAAAAAATAATAGGTGCATATAATAATAATATAAAAAAAGTATTTATACCATATAATAATAAATCAGATTTAAATAATATACCAAAAGATATAAAAAATAGTATAGAAATAACATTAGTAAAAAACTATGAAGAAATTTATAAACTACTATTTGAATAAAACCCCAACTACTTGATGGGGTATTTTTATTCTAATTTATGACATAATAAGTATGAAGATAGCAAGAAAGTTATCGCAATTCTTTTTTCATTGAAAAAAGACATTAATAAATATTTATTAATGTCTTTTTTCATTGAAAAAAGACATTAATAAATATTTATTAAAAGAAAAGAGGAGTAAAGAAATGAATAGAAATCAAAGGATTGCTATAAGTATAGTGGGGATTGTTATAGTCTTACTAGCACTTATAGGAATAACATATGCATATTGGGCAACTAGAACAGTATATAATAGTGAAGAAAAAAGTATTGTTGCAAAGTCAGGATATTTAGAATTGACATACTCCGATGGTAACGGAACAATCGCGCCAACAGATCCAATTATGCCAGGTGAATCTTTGCCAGAAAAAACATTTTCTGTAAAACACACAGGAACCAGAGATACAATTTATTATGCTGTTGTAATGGAAAATGTGTTAAATGAATTAACAAGAAAAGAAGATTTGGTTTATACAATAACATGTACAAGTAGCGATAATAAACCATGTAATGGTGTTCAAAATGACATATTTCCAAGCGGTTCAAAAGTGTTATTAGAAAACGAGATAGATGTTGGAGTTACTCATAATTATAGTATAAAAATTACATATAAAGATCCTGATGAAGATCAATCAGTAGATATGAAAAAATCTTTTTCTGGAAAAATTAACATAGCTCAAAACAATGTATATGGAATTTCTCCTAATAATCCTTATAAAAGTGGAACATTAGCATATGAAATAATTAATAATGCTGACCCTACTAAAGATACTTTTAAATTAGGAAAAACAATGTATACAATTCCAGAAACAACAGCAGGCGCACAAGTTAACAACCTATATGAAAAAATATTAGGAACAACACCAGACAAATATGGAACATCATATTATTATAGAGGAAACGTTACTGATAATTACTTGACATTTGCAAATATGTGCTGGAGGATAGTGCGTATACAAGGAGATGGAAGTACAAAAATAATATTACAAGATAAATTAGGACCATGTAGTTTGAGTACAACAAATGGGGAAAATGCATTTATTGCAACGAGTGAAATAAATTATGGTTATAAAAATAGTCAATGGGATCCTGTTGCTGATTATTTAAATTGTTCAGTTGCTAGTTCAAAAGCAAGCTGCTTAAGAACAAAATTGCAAAATTGGTTTAACGGAATATTTACAACAAGTAGTTCTTCTCAAACGGCTCCGTCAGATGTCGAGCCGACATTAAAGGGTGAGTACACAGGAAAAATAAAATATGAAGAATGGGAGATAGGGAATTGGTCGAGGACTTATAGTAACCATTTCGCCAATACATGGTACTTTGAAGTAGCAGACAGATTATTTGTTAAAGGAATTGCAAGTTTAATGCCGTCAGAATCTGGGACGAATAGTGTAAAAGCAAATGATTATATTTCAACGTTAACAGCGGATGAAGTGACCTTCGCAGGAGCGAGTGGTTATACGGACAACACAAATTATTATTTGTATACTGGAAATGAATGGTGGACTTTGTCTCCGGGTGAGTATTACGCTTTGAATTCCTCTCATTCGGCTAAGGCGATGTACGTGGGCTCGAGCGGTTATCTAAGCACCTATGGTACATCGAGCTCTCTTGGCGCTCGGCCTGCGATTGTTTTGGAGTCAAGTGTTCAAGTCACGGGTGAAGGTACATTAGATAATCCTTATGTAGTAAAGTGATGGAGATAATATGAAAAAAAGGAAAAACAAAATTTTAATAATTATTTTTATATTATTAGTATCAATTTCACTTATAGGAATAACATATGCTTACTTTTTAACGAGAATAATAGGAAATTCAAGTACAACAAGTATATCAGGAACATTAGGAAAAATAGAAATTACTTACGAAGATGGAAATGGAGTAATAACCGCAAATGATTTATTTCCTGGTGAGAGCATAAGTAAAAGCTTTACAGTAACAAATACAGGTAATCAGGACGTCGATTCTTTTGGAATTACGTTAGAGAATATAACAAACACTTTTGAAAGAAAAAAAGATTTAATTTATACACTAAAATGTTCAAGTAATATAAGTGAAAAATGTAATGGCGTTTCAGTTGATATCTTCCCATCGCAAGCTAAAACTATAGTATCTAATTCAATAAAGGTAAAAGAGGTACAAAATTATGAAATTGTAGTAACGTATAAGAATTTAAAGGGAATAGATCAAGCTATTGATATGGAAAAATCATTGGAAACTAAAATAAATATATCTAATGATGTTAATGTAGAAAATATAAATCCCTATGAAGAAGGAACATTTGCAAATACATTAGTTTACAAAATATTAATGAATAATGAAATAAACAAAACATTATATGAAAGCGAAACAAATGTAGGAAGGACATTAAGTGATAGTAGTCCTATAGTTAGTTATATTAATGACAATTATGGAAAATCTTTATTTTATAGAGGCGATGTAGAAGATAATTATCTAACATTTGCAGATATGTGTTGGAGAATAGTACGTATACAGGGTGATGGCAGTATAAAAATAGTGCTACAAGATAAAAATGGCTCATGTAGTAGCAATACATCTAATGGTTCAGGAGCATACATAGGTAATGGATATTTTGGTTTTAAAAGCCAAAGTCCTACAGTTGTAGATTATGTTGGATGTTCTTATGATTCTTCAACGAAAACAAAATGTATAAGAACACAATTACAGAATTGGTTTAATGGAAAGTTTACAAGTAATAGTTCTTCTCAAACAGAACCTAGTAATGTTAAACCAGCATTAAAAAGTGAATATGAAGGCAAAATAAAATATGAAACATGGCAATTAAATGATTGGACTACAAAATATAATACTGATGGTACTTTCAGTTCAAGCACAACATCATGGTATTTTGAACCTTATGTAAGATTAGTTGGTACTAGTGAAAATAACAGGTATGCAAAATTAGTAGTAAATGAAAGTCCAAATAATATTACGTTCAATGATTATGTATCAATATTATCAGCAGACGAGTATGTTTTAGCCGGTTCAACATACAATAAAGAAACTACAAAGTATTATTTATATAATAATTATACATCATATACATGGACTCTAACACCATCGTTTTTTAGACATGGTAATAGTGGAGACTTTGATAATGCTTTTTGTATAAGTTCTAATGGTGGAATAAGTAATAATACTTCTGGATCTACTGATATAGATAGTGAAAATTATATTAGACCTTCAATTATTCTAGAAAAAGGTGTACAAATTTCAGGTCAAGGAACAAAAGAAAATCCATATGTAGTTAAATAGGCATCAAATTATTTTGGTGTAGGGATACCTATTTCTTTTTCTATTCATTGTAGGTATTCCTTAGGTTAACCTAAAATAATTTTAAAGTCGCATAAATTTTTATGCGATTTTTTTAAAAAATATAGATTTTAAAAATTGGAGCCAAAAAAGGCCCCAATTTTAAAAAAGTATATAAAAGAAATAAAGAATCGAAGCTATTTTTTGTTCCAAATTTAAAAATCAGTGATTTGACTAAAAAAACACAGTTTGATAGTATGAAACTGATACATCGAACTGTGTAATAGATGGCTTCCTTTCCTTAAAAAAGAAAGGAGTGGTAATTATGGTAGAAAAACTTTTTTATCAATTAATTATTTTATTTCTTTTATATTTAATTTTTAATTTAATATAAAAAAATAAATCATCGAGTTCCACAGGGGGTCTAGATGATTTGCTATCTTATAGGAAGTCATCGAAAGCCATTCGATGTATCCCTAAATAGTATATAACATAAAATCTAATATAAATCAACCCCAACTATTTGATGGGGTATTTTTTTATGTATTTATGACATAATAAATATGAAGATAGCATAAGAGTTATCGCAATTCTTTTTTTCAATGAAAAAAAAGACATTAATAAATATTTATTAATGTCTTTTTTTTCAATGAAAAAAAAGACATTAATAAATATTTATTAAAAGAAAAGAGGAGTAAGAATGAATAGAAATCAAAGAATAGTAGTAAGTATAGTAGGAATTGCAATAGTCTTACTAGCACTAATAGGAATAACATATGCATATTGGGTAACTAGAGTAACATACAATACAGA
>CANRPF010000028.1 GCA_947632375.1 uncultured Bacilli bacterium | reverse complement strand
TTAAATTCATATGTATCTTTCAAATTTTCTGCCACTACGATTCCCACTCCATCATGACTACCCGCAATTTTCCAAGCTTTATTTAATTTCAAATAATTTGTATTAGTTTCTTCAAAAGACGTAGTATATCCAGATAAAAAGATATCCTCTAAAGATAACATACCTATATATGCAGCACTTGTATTTCTGTTTTTGATAAGGTTTAATATATCACTATTATTGCGATAAGAAAATTTATAGGCTTGCCAGGTTATTGAGGGATTTACTTCCCAATTATCTTCTTTTAAAGATGATTTATATGAGGATAATTTAGTATTTAAGAAACTATCTAAATCTCCACTTATTGTTGCATTAGATTTTGATGTAGAATTTTCACATTTTTGAGTTGAATCTTCTAATACTATCTTTGTACTACCATCACCCTCTATTCTTACTATTCTCCAACACATATTTGCAAAATCTATATAATTATCTTCTACTCCTCCTCGATAATAATATGATATCCCTAAATCATCATTTATTTTTGATAGTGTACTTTCTGCACTTTTGTCAGTTGATTCTATTCCATATTTTTCATAATAAAGATTTTTATTTTCTACAGAAGTTACTTTATATATGTATCCAAGATTAGTAGACCAATTTGATGGATTGCCATATGGACCACCATAATCTTGCATATATTTTCCTTCTAAATTAGATGATGCGGAAGATGTTTTAATAATTTGTGGATTTGTTAATGTATAAACTCCCTTTATTTCATCAAACGTGTAATTATCTCCATAAATAATGTATCTATCTAAAAAATAAGATAAAGATAAATCAGAATAACTATCTTCATATATTTTAATTCTACTAATATCTGAAGAATCAATCCCAGGTCTTGTTAATGGTGTATCTCTATATATTGTTCCATTTACGTTTGATTTTGAATTAGCTAATACGTTATATGCTAAAGTATATGGGAAATCTGTTATGGTTGTGTTTTTTCCATCTTTAATATTTACCTTGGCTTCAAATTTCTTTCCCATATCATCTGTTTGGTCTATATTATCTAAGTATTTATATGTCACCGTTAGTGTATATGAATGTGTTACAGTTGGCTCTATTGAATTTAAAATTATTGGACTATTTGTTGATGGGAATGATGCCCCCTTTACTCCATTACATGGATTATCATCATCACTTGTACACGTTAATGTATATACTAAATCTCCTTTTCTTGTTAAGGTATTAGTTAAGCTTTCAAATATAATTGCATAATTTTCTACTTTAACTGAACCTGTATTTTTTACTGTGAATTTTTTTACTATTTCGTCTCCAGGCATCATATTAGTTTTTGTTATTACTCCGTCTCCATCTCCATATGTTAACTCTAGATTAGCTAATGTTCCTGATATACTTGTTGAAGTTGAATTGCCTATTATTTTTGTCATGAAATAAGCGTATGTTATTCCTATAAGGGCAAGCGTTACAATTATTATCCCTACTATACTTACTACTATTCTTTGATTTCTATTCATTTCTACTCCTCTTGTCTTTTAATAAATATTTATTAATGTCTTTTTTTCATTGAAAAAAAGACATTAATAAATATTTATTAATGTCTTTTTTTCATTGAAAAAAAGTATTGCGATAACTCTTTGCTATCTTCATATTTATTATGTCATAAATTGATGAAAAAATACCCCAACAGATAGTTGGGGTTAATTAACAATATTGTTAATTATTTTATTTGTTCTTCATATAATTAGTATATAGGTGATAATATGAATAATACACCAACTACATTTACTAAAATATTAAATGGTATTAGTACTACTTTAAATTTTGCTAATAGAGCATTACCCTTATACCAAGAATCTAAACCTTTAATTAAGACTGTTAAAGATACTTATAAAAATATAAAAAAGAATAAAGATACTTTAGGAAATCTAATTAAAATAATGAAAGCTAATAAAACTATACAAAAAGAAAATAATATTCAAGTTAAAAATATTAATATAGATAATTCTAATACTTTTAAAAGTAAACAAAATATAAATAATCCTACTTTCTTTATATAAAAAAAGACTTAAATTAATTCAAGTCTTTTTTTATATAAAGAAAGACTTAAATTAATTCAAGTCTTACCATTAAAGCATCGTCCCCGATTCTTTCTTTTAATTTAATTATACGTGTATAACCACCATTACGATCTTTATATTTAGGAGCTAATTCATTAAATATTTTATTAACTACTCCTTTATCGTTATGTAAAAATGCTAATGCTTGTCTTCTAGAAACTAAAGTTCCTTTTTTTCCATATGTAATCATTTTATCAACAAATTTACGTACTTCTTTTGCTCTAGCTTCTGTTGTTACTACATAACCATGATTAATAACATCTTTAGTAATTCCAGCTAAAATGCTTCTTCTTATACGAGATTCTCTGCCTAATTTTCTATATGCCATAATTTCACTCCCTTTAGTTATTCATGGAACTTAAGTCCCATTTCTTTTACTTTATCTAATACTTCTTTTAAAGATTTTTTACCTAAATTACGTATTTTAGTAACTTCAACTTCTTTTTTATCAATCAAATCTTGCATTGTATTAATACCTGCTCTTTTTAAACAGTTATAAGCTCTAACGCTAAATTCAATTTCTTCAATTGGAGTTTCTAAAGTTTTTGTGATTGTATCTACTTTCTTTTCAGCTATGATACCAGTAATATCTGAAATTTGATTTAAGTCTGCAACAATTTGTAAATGTTCTATTAAAATTTTACTTGCTAAAGCCATAGCTTCTTCTGGAGTCAAAGATCCATTAGTATAAACTTCCATAATTAATTTATCAAAGTTTTCATTTTGACCAACACGAGCATCATCTACTTCATAAGATACTCTTTCTATAGGACTATATAATGAATCTATAGGAATTACTCCTACTACATTTGCGTTATCCAATAATTCTTTATTTTGTTTTGAATCAACGTATCCTCTACCATTACCTACAGTCATTTCAATATCGATTTTTCCACCTTTAACTATATTACATATAACTAAATCTGGATTTATTATTTCAATATCTGCATCATGATCTATCATACTTGCAGTAACAGGACCTTCTTTATCTACAACTAGTCTCATTACTTTATCTTCTTTAGTATGATTTTTTAATACTAAACTTTTTAAATTTATAATTATAGTTGTTACATCTTCTCTAATACCATCTATTTTTTGAAATTCATGTAAAACTCCATCAATTTTAACACTAGTAACAGCACTTCCAGGTAAACTTGATAACATTACTCTTCTAAGTGCATTTCCTATAGTAGTACCAAATCCTCTTTCAAGAGGTTCTAATTCAAATTTTCCATAACTGTTTTTTTCTACATATTCAGTTATTTTATATTCTGGTTTTTCAAAATTCATAACTTTTATCCTCCTTAATTTCTTGGACGTTTAGGTGGTCTACAACCATTATGTGGTACAGGTGTTTCATCATTTATTGCAGTAATTTCTAATCCTGCAGCTTGTAATGAACGAATTGCATTTTCTCTACCTGCTCCCATTCCTCTAACAAAAACTTCTACTTTTCTAACACCACTATCGAATGCAGCACGTCCAGCTTGTTCAGCAGCCATTCCTGCAGCGAAAGGTGTTTTCTTTTTTGAACCTTTATAACCAATTGTTCCTGCAGAAGCCCAGCTTATTACATTTCCTTCGTTATCTGTTATAGATACAACAGTATTATTATAAGTTGAATGAATATGAGCTTGACCTTCTGGAATATTCTTCTTTACTTTTCTTTTTCTTCTATTATAAGCCATTATTTAACCTCCAATATTCTACTTACCAACTTTTTTCTTGTTAGCAACTACTTTTCCTCTACCTTTACGAGTTCTAGCATTTCTATTTGTTCTTTGTCCTCTTACAGGTAAACCTTTTTTATGTCTAATTCCTTGATAAGATCCTATTTCCATCTTATTTTTAATATTCATGTTGATTTCTCTACGAAGTTCTCCTTCGACTAAGTATTTATCAACTTCTTTACGTAAATTTGCTTCTTCAGCATCTGTTAAATCTTTAACTTTTTTTAAACAATCAACTTTAGCATTATCACAAATTGTTTTTGCTAAACTTCTTCCAATTCCATAAATGCTTGTTAATCCTGTTTGAATATTCTTTTCTCTTGGTAATTCAATATTTTTTATACGTGCCATATATTTACCTCCTATTAACCTTGTTTTTGTTTATGTTTTGGATTTTCACAAATTACCATTACTTTGCCTTTTCTTCTAATTACTCTACATTTAGCACAAATAGGTTTTACTGATGGTCTAACTTTCATAATAATTTCCTCCACTACTTTCTATATGTTATTCGCCCACGTGTTAAATCATAAGGTGAAAACTCTACTGTAACTTTATCACCTGGTAAGACGCGAATCATATTCATTCGTATTTTACCAGAAACGTGAGCTGTTACAGTAAATCCGTTATCTAATTTCACTTTATATTCATCTTTTATAATTTCAATAACTTTACCTTCCACTTCAATAGCTGTCTCTTTATTTTTAGCTTCATTCTTAGCATTATTAGCTACTTTTTTAGCCATATTCACTCTCCTGTTAATATTTCATATCCATCATCACGAACTACAATTGTATGTTCAAAATGTGCACTAGGTCTTTTATCTTGAGTTACAATTGTCCAATCGTCATCAAGGACATAAATTTTTCTGGTTCCTAGATTTAACATTGGTTCTACTGCCAATGTCATTCCAGATTTTAAAGTCATTCCGGTATTATATTTACCATAATTTGGAACATCTGGGTCTTCATGTAATTTAGTTCCAACTCCATGTCCTACTAATTCTCTTACAACCCCTAAATTATGCTTTTTAGCATATTGTTCTATTCTTGCACCAACATTTCCTAGTTTAGCGCCATTTTTAATTTCTTTCAATCCTGTAAACAATGCTTTTTCAGTATGATGTAATAAATATTCTTTTTCTTTGGATATTTTACCTACAGGATAAGTCCAAGCAGAATCAGAATGATATCCATCTATTACAACTCCAATATCTAAGGATACAATATCTCCTTCTTTTAAAATTCTATCACCTGGTATTCCATGAACAACTTCTTCATTAACTGAAATACATATACTTGCTGGATAATCATATAAATGTAAGAAACCTGGAACACCACCATGTTCTCTTATAAATTTATCTGCTTCATCATTCAAGTATTTTGTTGTAATACCTGGCTTAATTAATGATTTTAAATACTGATGTGTTAAATAATTTACATGACCAGCTTTTTTCATTTTCTTTATTTCTTCTTCAGTTTTAATAGTTACCATTAAATCACTTTCTCTATTTCTTTAAAGATGTCTTCTTGATTTTTTGAAGCATCTATTTTAAATAAAATATTTTTATTTTCATAATAATCCAATATAGGATAAGTATCTTCTAAAAATATATCAAATAATTTATCAAAGGCTTCTTTAGTATCATCTGTTCTGCTTTCAAGTTTAGTACCACAATTATCACAAACACCTTCATTCTTAGGCTTTAAATCATCATAGTACTTATTATATGATTTATTACAATTAGGACAAATTAAACGTCCCATTGTTCTTTTAAAAGCTTCTTCTTTAGTAATATCTAAATAATAAACTATATCAATCTTTTGATTTAAAGATTCTAATAATTTATCTAAAGATTTAGCTTGATTTAAATTTCTAGGATATCCATCAAAGATAATTCCCTGTTCGCTTTTATTTTCTTTCAAATAATTTTTAATCATTTCTAAAACTATTTCATCGCTAACTAATTGTCCACTATTAATAGTTTCTTCAAGATTTTTAGCGAACGAATCTTGTTTCTTTATTGCATTTCTAATTAAATCCCCTGTTGATAAATGATTAAAATTATATTTATTCATTAAATTAGTACACTGAGTACCTTTACCTGTTCCATGAGGAGCAATAAAGATTATGTTTTTCATTATCTTCTACGTCTCTTTCTATTCTTAGCATAACTTCTACTTACAATAGAACTTTCTAATTGCTTATATGTTTCTAACGCAACACCAACAACTATTAATAATCCTGTACCTCCTATAGTTACTGAACTAGATAAATTAGGTATTTTAGAAATAAGAATTGGTAATGCTGCAATAACAATCAAGAAAATAGATCCAACTGTTGTAAGTCTAGTTATTACAAATTTTAAATAAGCACTAGTTTTATTTCCTGGAGTTATTCCTGGAATATAACTTCTATTCTTATCTAAGTTTTCACTCATTTCATCAGGATTTAACTCCATTAATGTATATACATATCCAAATACAAATATTAATACTATATATAGAATAAATCCTGTTAAAGTTGTGTAATTAATATATTTATTAACAAAATTTATAAATCCTTCTTTTCCTGTTACTTGTGCAATTAATGAAGGAATTCCAATAAGTGCAGAGGCAAATATTACAGGCATAACACTTGCAGAATTTAATTTTATAGGTATATATGATTGTTCTTTTGTATAAGCACTACTTGATCTATTAGAATATTGTATAGGTATTCTTCTTTGAGCTGATTCAATAAATATTACACCAACTAAAATGAATACATAAACCAATACGAATAATATAAATAAGCTTATACCAGCAGCAGTCATAAAGTTACCTGATAAAACTAAATCTTTAAATGCTGTTATAAATACATTCGGTAATGATTGAACTATTCCAGCCATTATTATTAATGACATACCATTTCCAATACCCTTATTTGTAATTTGATCAGCTAGCCATATAAGTAATGAACTACCTGCAGTTAAAATAAGTGTAGTTTTTAAAATAGTTAAAGTTCCCATACCTCTTAAATATGCAAAACTAAATACATATCCTTGTATGAAAGCAAATAGAATTCCTAAATATCTATTAATTCTATTAATTTTCTGTCTACCTGTAGCACCTTGTTCTTTTAATTCTTTGAAATAAGGAATTATATCCATCTGCAATAATTGAGTAATTATTGATGCTGAGATATAAGGCATAACCCCCAACGCAAATATTGAAAAACTTTTAAGACCTCCACCACTCATTAAATTTAAAAGTTCAAGAAATCCTAATTCATTTGTTATTGTCTTAGCCCCAGGGACAATAATAGCAGTTCCTAAAGAGTAAATTGCTAATATTGCAAGAGTGAATAAAATTCTTTTTCTCAAATCTTTATTTGTAGGACTAAATAATCCTTTTAGATTAGAAAACATTTTAAATCACCTCAGCAATTCCGCCAGCACTCTCTATCTTTGTTAAAGCTGATGAAGAAAATCTATTAGCTCTAACTGTTAACTTTTTCTCTAAAGTACCATTACCAAGTACTTTTATTCCACAAAGTTGTTTTTTAATAATACCTTTTTCTTTTAATAATTCTGGAGTAACAACATCTCCATCATTAAATCTATTTAAATCACTAACATTAATTGTAGCAAATTCTATTCTAAATCTAGCATTATTAAATCCTCTTTTTGGAATTCTTCTATATAATGGACTTTGTCCACCTTCGAACCAAGGAGAAATGCTAACTCCACTTCTAGCCTTTTGTCCCTTTTCACCACGAGTTGATGTTTTACCCATTCCAGAACCTGGTCCACGACCAACTCTTTTTCTTGATTTAGCTTCAGGAGTAGCACATAAATTTTCTAACTTCATATTATAACTCCTCTACTTTCTTTCCACGTAATTCTGCTATTTTTTCTTTAGTACGTAAAGATTTCATTGCTTCTAATGTTGCTTTTGCTACGTTTACTTTAGTGTTAGAACCTAATGATTTAGAAACTATATCTTTTACACCAGCCAACTCTAAGATAACACGAACAGCACCACCTGCAATAACTCCTGTACCTTCTTTGGCAGGTTTGATTAATACTTTAGCTTTTCCACATGTACCAACAGCATCATGAGGAATAGTTCTACCATCGATGATAGAAACTTTACAAAGATTTTTATTTGCAGCTTGAATACCCTTTTTTATAGCTTCTGGAACTTCATTAGCTTTACCTGTTCCGATACCAACTAATCCTTTTCCGTCTCCAACAGCCATAGTAGCTGAGAAACGGAAATGACGTCCTCCTTTTGTAACTTTAGTTACACGAGAGATAGATACAACTCTTTCTTCAAGTGGCTTTTTCTTTGAATCCATAATTTTTTCGCTTTTTGCCATATATTTATCCTCCTACCTAAAATTCCAATCCATTTTCACGAGCAGCTTCAGCTAATGCTTGTACTCTACCTTGATAAAGGTAGCCACCTCTATCGAAAACGACTTTAGTAATTGATGCTTTTTTTGCTTTTTTAGCAATATCAGCACCAACTAACTTAGCACCTTCAACATTGCCGCCATTTTCTATTTTTAACTCTAGACTTGATGAACTAACTAAGGTAATTCCTTTATCATCATCAATTATTTGAGCAAAAATATGTTTATTAGATCTAAAAACATTTAATCTTGGAACATCACTTGTACCATGTATTTTATTACGTATACGAGAATGTCTTATTTTTCTTAATTCATTTCTTGCCTCTTTTTTAATCATACTCTAATCTCCTTACCTTATTTAGCTGCCTTTTTTCCTTCTTTACGTCTAATATATTCACCCTTATATCTAATACCTTTACCCTTATAAGGTTCTGGTTGTCTAAGTTTTCTTATATTAGCAGCAAATTCAGAAACTTTTTGCTTATCTATACCACTAATAGTAATTTCAGTAGTACTTACTTGTTCTGCTTTTAAATCGCTTGGTACGATTACTTCTACAGGATGAGAGAAACCTGCATTAACAGTTATCTTATTTCCTGCAACTTGAAATCTATAACCTACACCAACAATTTCTAATTCTTTTTTAAATCCATTACTAACGCCTTCTATCATATTAGAAATTAAAGCATTAGTTGTTCCATGTAAACTTTTATTAATTTTTAAATCATTTGGTCTTTTTACGATAACTGAGTTATCTTCTAAACTAATATTCATATCTTTATTAAATGTATTAGATATCTCTCCCTTAGGTCCTTTTACAGTTACTTTAAAATCATCAATAGAAACTTGTACTCCTTCAGGAATTACTAATTTTCTGTTTCCTATTCTACTCATATATCAATTTTCCTTACCAAATATAGGCAAGTACTTCTCCTCCAAGATTTTTTTGTCTAGCTTCTTTATCAGTCATGATACCTAATGATGTAGAAATAATTGCAATACCTAATCCATTTAATACTTTAGGAAGTTCATCATGTTTAGCATATACACGTAATCCTGGTTTTGAAATTCTCTTTAAACCTGTAATTACTCTTTCTTTCTTTCCTTCAGTATACTTTAAAGATACAGTAATTTTATTACCATTTGTATTTCTTGAAACTTTATAATCTGAAATATATCCTTCATCTTTCAATATTCTTGAAATTTCTTCAGTCATTTTAGATCCTAAAACTTCAACAGTATCATATTTCATTTGATTAGCATTACGAATTCTCGTAAGCATATCTGCTATTCTATCGTTTGTCATAACAAAACTTCCTTTCTACCAACTAGATTTTTTAACACCTGGTATTTGTCCTTGATTAGCTAATTCTCTAAAACAAATACGGCATAGACCAAATTTTCTTAAAACACCATGTGGACGTCCACATCTTTCACAACGTGTATAAGCTCTAACCTTAAACTTAGGTGTACGTTTATTTTTTACTTTCATACTTGTTTTTGCCATACCCGTTACCTACTTTCTAAATGGCATTCCGAATGCGCTTAATAATTCTAAAGCTTCTTCGTTAGTTTTTGCTGTTGTAACAAAAACTATATCCATTCCTCTTAATTTTACTATATTATCAAAATCAATTTCTGGGAATATTAATTGTTCCTTAATACCTAATGTATAATTTCCAAAACCATCGAATGATCTTGTAGAAATTCCTCTAAAATCTCTAACACGTGGTAAAGAAACTTTAATTAATTTTTCCATAAAGTTATACATGTTTTCTCCTCTTAAAGTTACTTTAACTCCAATAGGTTGTCCTTCTCTTAATTTAAATCCAGCTATAGATTTTTTAGCTTTAGTTACAATTGGTTTTTGTCCTGCAATTACTTCTAAATCTTTTGCAGCAGCTTCCAATAATTTAGAATCATGTGAAGCATCTCCTACACCAATATTAATAACAATTTTTTCTAATTTAGGAACTTGCATTATACTTTTATAGTTAAATTTTTCCATCAAGTTCTTTTTAATTTCATTATTGTACATATCTTTTAAAGTACTCATTATTTATCACCTACTTCTTTCTTAGTAGATTTCTTTTCAGTAGTTTTTTTAGTAGCAGTCTTTGTATCTTTTTCGATAACTTTTACATTAGATACATGAATAGGTGCTTCAACGCTTAAAATTCCACCTGTTTCATTTGCATTGTTAGGTTTCATATGTTTTTTAACAATATTTATACCTTCAACTACAACTTTATCTTTATTTTTTAGAGTTAAAATTACTTTTCCTTCTTTTCCTCTATCTTTTCCAGCTAGAATTTTAACATTATCTCCAACTTTAACTTTCATATATCCTCCTATAATACATCATTAGCTAAAGAAACGATCTTCATATAATCTTTATCACGTAATTCACGAGCTACAGGACCTAATACACGAGTACCAATAGGACTCTTATCATCTCTTATTAATATAGCTGCATTGTCATCGAATCTAATATAAGAACCATCTTTACGTCTTACACCTTCAACGCTTCTTACTATAACTGCTTTAACTACTTTACCTTTTTTAATATTTGAATTTGGTATAGCTTTTTTAACAGATGCTACTACAACATCTCCAATATTGCCATACACTCTATTACTTCCACCCATTACTCTAATAACCATTAGTTCACGAGCACCAGAGTTATCAGCTACTTTTAATCTTGTTTGTTGTTGTATCATAATAACCCTCCTTAAAGAACTACAGCTTCTTTGATAACACTTACTAATTCATATCTTTTAGTTTTAGATAGAGGTCTAGTCATTGCTATCTTAACTGTGTCTCCTACTTTTGCTATATTTTTTTCATCATGAGCACGGTATTTTTTAGAATATTTTACCATCTTATGATATAAAGGATGTTTTTTGTGAGTTTCAACTAAAACTGTAATAGTCTTATCATTCTTATCGCTTATAACACGACCTACAAGTTCTACTCTTTTAGTTTCGTTCATTATTTCTCACTCCCATCATTTTTTTCTTTTAAAATAGTTTTTAATCTTGCTACTTCTTTTCTTAAAAAATTAATTCTATGAGGTTTTTCAAGAGAACCTGTAGCTTGTTTCATTCTTAAATCAAATAATTCTTTTTTATCTTCAACAATCTTTTTGTTGATATCTTCAATAGACATTTCTCTGATTTCACTAGCTTTCATCTTTTTTAGCCTCACTTTCCTTCTTGACAAACTTCGTCTTAATGCAAAGTTTATGACTAGCAAGTCTTAATGCTTCACGAGCAACATCTTCAGTAACTTCTGCTATTTCAAACATAATTTTTCCTTCTTTAACAACTGCTACCCATTCATCGATGTCACCTTTACCTTTACCTTGACGAGTTTCTAAAGGTTTTCTTGTTCTTGCTAAATGTGGAAATATATTAATCCATACTTTTCCGCCACGCTTCATATAACGAGTCATTGCTATACGAGCAGCTTCTATTTGTTTTGCACTAACATATCCACCTTCTTTAGCTTGAAGTCCATAATCTCCAAAATGTAATTCTAAATTACCTTTTGATTTTCCTTCATAAGTTAAATTATGAGGTTTACGATACTTAGTTCTTTTTGGCATTAGTGGCATTACCATCAGCCTCCTTTACCTTTTTAGAAAGAATTTCTCCTTTATAAATCCATACTTTAACTCCAATTTTTCCATATGTTGTATTAGCCTCAGCTACAGCATAATCAATATTAGCTCTTATAGTATGTAGTGGAACTGTACCTTCAGTATAACCTTCAGTACGAGCCATTTCTGCTCCTGCTAATCTTCCAGAAACACTAGTTTTAATACCTTTAGCTCCAGCTTTCATAGTATTTTTAATAGCTTTCTTTTGTACATTACGGAAATTAGCTCTATTTTCAATTTGTTTAGCAATAGATTGTGCAACTAATGCTGCATTTAAATCTGGATTCTTTTCTTCAACTATTGTTATATAAACTTCTTCATTTACTTTACGTTTTAGAGCTTTTCTTAATTTTTCAATATCTTCTCCACCACGTCCAATAATTACACCAGGTTTAGCAGTATTAATTCTAACTTCTATTTTATCTTTTTTTCTATCGATTTCTATAGAACTTACAGCAGCATCATCTAAAGTTTTAAGTAAATATTCACGAATTTTAATATCGTTATTTAACTTAACTGCATAATCTTTATCAGCGTACCAAGTACTTTGCCAATTTTTATTTATTCCAAGTCTTAATCCATTAGGATTTACTTTTTGTCCCATATAATTAAGCCTCCTTTGCTCCGTCACTAACTTTTACAGTTATATGACTAGTTCTTTTATCTCTTCTATCTACCTTAGAACGTGAACCAATCTTAGATCTTTTTAACACAGCTCCAGGATTAATAAAACATTCAGAAACTACTAAATCTTCAAGTTTCATATTAAAATTATTAGTAGCATTTGCCATAGCAGAATTTAAAACTTTAAGTATTAATCTGCTTGACTTAGTATTAGTATTTTTCAATATTGCTTGTGCATCCATAGCTTTCTTTCCTCTTATTAAATCAAGAGTCATTCTAGCTTTTCTAGGAGCTACCATAGCAGATTTATGTATTGCAAAAGTTTCCATCTATTAATCCCTCCTACTTTTGGCCTGCATGTCCACCAAATTTACGTGTTAATGCAAATTCGCCTAATTTATGTCCAACCATATCTTCAGTTATATAAACAGGAATAAATTCCTTTCCATTATGAACTGCGATTGTATGTCCTACAAATTCAGGAAAGATTGTTGAACGACGAGACCATGTTTTAATAACTTCTTTTTTATTATCTTTATTTAATTTTTCTACCTTTTTCATTAAATGATCATCACAAAAAGGTCCTTTTTTAATACTTCTTGCCATTTAAACACTCTCCTATTTCTTTCTTCTACTGACTATAAGTTTGTCAGAAGCTTTCTTACTTTTACGAGTCTTAAGTCCAAGAGCTGGTTTACCCCAAGGAGTAACAGGCCCTTTTCTACCTATTGGAGCACGTCCTTCTCCACCACCATGTGGATGGTCATTAGGGTTCATAACAGAACCACGGTTAGTAGGTCTAATTCCCATATGACGTGTACGTCCAGCTTTTCCTATATTAACAAGTTCATAATCTTCATTACCAACTGTTCCTATAGTTGCCATACAATTTCCTAAAATTAATCTTGTTTCACCACTTTGAAGACGAACCATAACATATTTATCTTCACGTCCTAAAATTTGAGCACTAGCTCCAGCAGAACGAACAAGTTCAGCTCCGTGACCTGGTTTTAATTCAATATTATGAATTATTGTACCAACAGGAATATTTTTAATTTGCATAGCATTACCAACTTTAACGTCAGTTACTTCTCCACTTAAAACGATAGAACCAACAGTTAAATCCTTAGGAGCTATAATATATCTTTTTTCTCCATCTTTATATACTAATAATGCTATATTGGCACTACGATTTGGATCATATTCAATTGATGCAACTTTAGCTGGAATTCCAAATTTATCTCTTTTAAAATCTATTAAACGATATTTTCTTTTGGCTCCTCCACCAATATGACGAACTGTCATTCTTCCTTGATTATTTCTTCCGCCTGTTTTTGACTTTGAAACAAGTAAGCTTTTTTCAGGTTTATTACCTGTCAATTCTTCATTTGATAAAGTGCTCATACCTCTACGACCATTAGTCGTTGGTTTATATTTCTTTATACCCATTATAAACACCGCCTTACATTTCTATAGTAGCACCGTCAACTAAAGTAACGATTGCTTTCTTATAGGTTTTAGTTTTACCAGTGTATCTACCTACTCTTTTATCTTTAGGCTTAGTATTAAGTGTATTAACACTTGCTACTTTTACACCAAATAAATCTTCAATTGCTTTTTTTATTTGTGTTTTGTTAGCATCTTTTCTTACTTTAAATACAAAAGTTTTTCCATTACTAGCTAACGCTTGGCTTTTTTCAGTAATAACTGGTGCAATAATAATTTCTGAATTCATTATTTAAGCACCTCCTCTATATGTTTTAAAGCTTCTTCTGAAACTACTAATGTATCAGCATTAACAACATCATAAACATTAATTTCATCTGCCATTAAAACTGCACAATATCCTAAATTTCTAGTAGCTAAATATAAGTTATCAGCATCACCTGTACAAACAAATAATACTTTTCCTGCCAATTTTAATTTCTTAACTATATCTTTAATATCTTTAGTTTTAGATGTTTCTATATTAAGATTATCAATAACAACTAAAGCTTTTTCTTTAACTTTATAAGTTAATGCAGATTTTATAGCTAAGCTTCTTTCCTTTTTATTCATTTTAAATGCATAACTTCTAGGAGTTACACCAAATACTACTCCACCGCCTCTATAATGTGGTGCACGAATAGATCCTTGACGAGCATTTCCTGTTCCTTTTTGTCTATATGGTTTCTTTCCTCCACCACTTACTTCAGCACGAGTCTTTGTTTTATGTGTTCCTTGTCTTAAAGAAGCCATTTGTAAATCTAAAGCTTTCTTTAAAACTATATCATTTGGTTCAATATTCCAAATACTATCATTAAGTTTTAAATCACTAGTTTTTTCACCTTTAAGGTTAATAATATCTAACTTTGCCATTATAAATCTCCTTTCAAACCGAAGTATTAAGCTTCAGTAGTTTCCTCGATTTCTTTAGTTTCTTCAGTTTCTTCTACTTCTTCGCTAGAAGTTGAAACTTCCTCAACTTTTTCTTCTTCTTGTTCTACAACTTCATCTACTACAGTTTCAGTTTCATACCTAACAAGATCTTTTGGATTAACTTTTTTAAGTCCTTTAACAGTTGATTTAATTAAAACTAATGAATTCTTAGGTCCTGGAACATTACCACTTACTAAAATATAATTATCTTCTACATTAACATCAATTATTTCTAGGTTTTGAATAGTAACAGTTTCAACACCCATATGTCCAGCAAGAATTTTTCCTTTTAAAACTCTCATTGGTCTCATAGTACCCATTGAACCAGGTCTTCTATGATATCTTGAACCATGAGTCTCTGGTCCACGTGATTGATTATTACGTCTAATTACACCTGTAAAACCTTTACCTTTAGATGTACCTGTAACATCAACTTTTTCTCCGATTTCAAATGTGTCAGCTTTTAATGCACTTCCTAGTTCATAAGTTGATACATCTTCAACTCTTATTTCTTTTAAGAAGCGCTTAGGAGTAACACCTGCTTTTTTAGCATGTCCTATTTCTGCTTTAGTAGAATGTTTCTCTTTTTTATCAACAGTTGCTAATTGAATTGCATTATAACCGTCTTTTTCTTTTGTTTTAATTTGAGTTATAACATTATCTTCAACTTTAATAACTGTAACAGGAACTACTCTACCATCTTTTGTAAACTTTTCAGTCATTCCGACTTTACGTCCTAAGATTCCTTTCATTTTTATACCTCCAATTATTTAGTTTCTATTTTAATGTCAACACCACTTGGAACATCTAAGTGAGTTAAAGCATCAATAACTTCCTTACTAGGATTCTTAATATCAATAAGTCTCTTATGAGTACGCATTTCAAATTGTTCTCTACTATCTTTATCTTTATGAACAGCTCTTAATACAGTATATTTTTGAATTTCTGTAGGAAGAGGAATTGGTCCAGATATTTCGCCACCAATTCTTTTGATAGTTGTTACGATTTTAGCTGCTGTATCATCAAGAATTTTATGATCATAAGCTTTTAATCTAATTCTAACTTTTGACATTTACATGTCCTCCCTTCGTTTATATCATTGTATAAACATAGCTCCGTAACGAATTTCCTAATAACTAATCAGCAACGCCTCCTAGTGTATCAGCCACCTCGCACATCATTGCCTGTTAAACACAATATCCATTATAGAATAATAAATATGAAAAATCAAGCAAAAAATGCCTATTTTACAAAAAAAATTCATAATGTTATAATTAAGTTATGAGGTGTATATTTATGTTAAGTGTTATTATCCCAGCCTACAATGAAGAAGGAAATATTTTAGAATTAAATAAGAAACTTACTAATACTTTAAAAGACTTAGATTATGAACTAATTTATATTGATGATGGTTCTAACGATTCTACCCTAGAAAAAATAAATCTTATATATAATAAGGATACTGATCATATAAAATATATATCTTTTTCTAGAAATTTTGGAAAAGAAGCTGCTATTTATGCTGGCTTAGAAAAATCTAATGGCGACTACATTTGTATAATAGATTCTGACTTACAACAAAATCCTAAATACATAATAAGTATGTTAGACTATTTAAAGAAAAATAATTCAACTGATCAAATCGCTATGGTAATGAAAGATAGAAAAAAAGAATCATTATTTAATAGATTCTTTAAAAAAATATTTTATAAACTAATAAATAAATTATCTGATATAAACTTAGTTGATGGTGCAAGTGATTTTAGAATGTTTAGAAAAAATATAAAAGATGCAGTATTAAATCTTAGTGAAAAAAATAGATTTTCAAAAGGTATTTTTTCTTGGATAGGCTTTAACACAGAATATATGTATTATACAGTTGAAAAAAGATATAGTGGGAAAACTAAATTCAATAAAAAAGAACAATTTAAATATGCGATTGAAGGTATTACAAATTACTCTATTAAACCAATAAATTTATCTATTATAATTGGCTCTATTATTTCATTTTTAGCTTTATTATATATTATAATAACTATATTCCAAGTATTAATAAACGGAAAAGATGTTCCAGGTTATGCCTCTTTATTAGTAGTTACACTATTTTTAGGAGGCCTACAATTAATATTTATAGGAATTATTGGAAACTACATTGGTAAAACATATCTAGAAACAAAACAAAGACCTATTTATATAGAAAAAGAAACTAAAGGTTTCGATAATGAAATTCTTTAGTTTCTTTTATTATTCATCAGAAAAGAAATCATCGAAGAATTGATCATCTGTAATTTCAGTATCAACAGATTTGATATCTTCTTTTGGTTCTTCTTTTTGTTCTTTAACTTCAGATATATTATTCTCTTTTAAAATATCATTAAATGTCTTATTAGAAAAATCTATATCACCAAATTCCTCAATCTCTTCTTCATCATGTTTATTTTTTTCTTCAACTTCTTCTTTTAAATCTTCTAATTTTTCTTCTAACTCATCTTCATCTAATAAATCTTTTTCTAACTCTTCTGGTTCTTCTTTAGAAGATTTTTCATTTTCTTTTCTTTCTTCCTCTTCAAGTTCAGCTATCTTAGCATCAATCTTCTTTAAAAGTTCATCAACATCAAAATCTGGTGTATCTTTAAATGGATTAGACATATCATCATTCATTTGATTTGGTTTAAATGTATCATCAGCTTTATTTTCTACTAATGGATCTTTATTAGATTCTGGAAAAGGTGGAAAACCTGGATTAAAAGGCGATGAAGTATTAGGTTGGAATGGACCACCAAAACCGGGTAAACTTCCAAAACCACTAATTCCCTTTTCTTGTCTTTTAGCTTTAACAAATTCTTTTATATCAAATAATCCAATTTCTCCAACAGGTCTTTCTGTAAAATCTGCTTTAGGAAATTTATTTCCCCAATCTATTTCATAGCTAGGTTTAAGTTTTGTTTTAAAGGGATTTAACCTAGATCTAATTAATATTACTTCATTCATTTTCATCTTTTGTAAATCACTAACTGTAACTAAAGGAGTTGATGCTGTCTTATCTTTTTCTTTTGATTTTTTCTCACCACAAAGTTTACTTATTTCCTCTAAAGCAGCAAGTTCTGTTGTTAAAAGATAAATCAAATTACCACAGTTACTTCTGATAGTTTCTGCATCTTCTTTTCCATAAACATCATTTAATTGAGCAAAATTTTGAATAATAAATGTAAATCTAATTGCTCTACTTCTTGCAGCTGTAACCATAGTTGTTACATCTTTTAAAGGTGGCATATTTGCAAACTCATCTAATATAAAATTAGTTCTTACAGGAAGTTTTCCACCAGATTCTTGAGCAACATCAATTAATGTTTCATAACATTGTTTTATAAATATTGTTGCTAATGCATGATATGTAGTTTTTTCATCATGTATTACCATAAACACCGCAGTTGGTTGCTTTCCTATGTCACGCATATTAAAGTCACTTCTAGAAAGCATCTCAGATAATTGTTGACGACTTGCAAATATACGTATTTTTTGTCTAAATACAGATAATATTCCACCTTTTGTTTCAGCTGGAGAATTAATTGTATTAGAAGCAAAAACATATGGTATACTTGATTCACCTTTTAAATTAAAATACTCTTTTATATAACTAGTAGGTCCTAATTTATCTTCTCCTACAGTAGTAACATAATTTATTGAATTAAGATTTATTTCTTCTTCTTTAGCATCTTCAAATAAGCCTAAAGTTACACCTGCAAAATAATCTGATGCTGACTTTTCCCAAAATGGATCTTGAGCTTTTTTATCTTGCAAAATATTTAATGCAACGTCATCTACTAATTCTGTAGCTTTATCAGTATTACCAGCTTTATATAACTGATAAGGTAGTGTTAATGGATTCCAACAATTTCCCATTTGTGGATTACGAAAATTTAATACTATTATATTATATCCTCTAGATCTTAATAAATTAGAATGATTTTTATATATTTCACCCTTAGGGTCAGTAATAATCATACTTTCTTTAGCTTTCGCTAAACTATATACTAAAGGATCTACTACACTAGTTGTTTTACCACTACCTGTTGCACCTATAACTAATGTATGGTTTTCTCCATTATCAACCCACATTTCTTTACCATTATTTATAAGTACAGTACCAGCAGCTTTAAAATCAGTAGCTTCTATTGGAACTTTTACGACTTGGCTTGCCTCTTTCATTTCTTTTTCTTTAGCCCATCTTGCATATCCATTTTCATTTTTTTCATCTATTTTAATTCCTAAACCATGTCCTTTTTCTCTTTCAAAAATATATGAAGAAACACTAAAGAATATCGCAATTAGAAATACAATAAATAGAAATAATGTACCAAATATATACCTTGGAGAAAAACCTATAAAAGGATTTAAACCAACTAATTCACCTTCATTTAAAAAGTTTATAGCATTAGGTACAGCTATACTTGATAGATATAATAAGAATATACAAAATAATATGAACAATACCAAATCTTTTGAACTAACCCTAAATTTCATATAAACATCCCTTCACTAAAAATTATTATATACTAATGAATATATTTTTTCCATACTATTTATTATTTTTTTTAACCTTTTTATATACTACAAATATTCCTATTAATAAAATAGCAGCTAGTATTAATAAACAATAATTAATAAAATTATTATTTAAATACCCATCTTTTAAAAATGTACTTTTTTCATTTTTATCTTTATCAAATTTTATATTTATAGTTTTTATAGAATAATTATCTTTATTAATATGCCAATAATATTTATCATCAACTACTTCATCTGCATTAGTTTCACTAATATATTTATCCGTACTAAAAACAATATTTATAGTATCTAAAAAAGGATAATTTACAAATATATTTTTTATAGCACGTGCTTCTAAATAATCATCATTAACATATATATAATCAAATAACTGTCTTGCAACATAAGAATTACGATAATCATTATCATTATCAAAATTATAGCTTAAATTAATACCATATAACCCATTAGAATTAATTATATTTTTATCATAAAATTTATATTGATTTAAATTTACTCCAGCTTCTAACTCTTCACTATCATCATTAATATTTGTAGATATATTCGTTGAATAATATGAATCTATATATTGAGAAAATGGTAATCCATCATAATTTTTTTCTTTCACATCTTGAACACTTAAAGATTCTTTAAAAGTATTTTTTTCATAAACTAAATTATATTCTACAGAACAACCTGATAAAAATAATATACTAATTAATAAAAACAAAATCTTTTTCATGACTTTCATCTACAGTGTTGTGAATAATAATTAGTCATATTCATAATACTGTAACCTCCACTAGTAAATTTACTATAATTATATTCATTAATTTGAATTCCAGAAGAAGCTCCTTTAGCTTCCGCTACTAAAAGAGTTGAACCTGTATTTTTAAGTATTACAACAACATGGCTTTTAGATGCTGCTATATCTCCTGCTTTAGCTGCATTTACATTAGTTATATCACTTATTCCTATAAACATATGTGCTGTTATCGGACTAAAACTACTACATCCACCATTTTTTAATG
>CANRPF010000027.1 GCA_947632375.1 uncultured Bacilli bacterium | reverse complement strand
GTAAAAGATATTCAAACAGGAATACAAATAAAAGGTGATAAAGTAACGGGTACTTCTAATTATTTAGAAGATATTACTGGAGCAGGTAGCGAAGGTAACTATTTAGTTTTAGAACTACCTCAAGCTAAAGATGAAGGTAATACAGTAAAATGCCAATTCGAAGGTGGCGAAGAAACTACATTAAGTACTACAGATTATCAATATCTTATTAAATTAACCGAAGGTGGTAAGAAACCTATAACTGTTACAGTAACAGGAAAAGTTAATGGTACGAGAACACTTGATATTTCAGAAATAACATTATCACCAAAAACAATTGCTTATTCAAGAAAAAAAACAAAAGTAAAATCATTTAGTGAATAGATAGGAGGGCGTTATGAAATTTGAAAACCAATATCTAACATATGAAGAGTATAGATTTTTAGGTGGCAAAATGGAATACACGCCTTTTAATCTATTAGAATTTGAAGCTAGAAGAATAATCGACGGAAGAACGCAAGAAAGATTAAAAGGTATTGAAGAAATACCTCAAGAAGTTAAATTATGCGTAAATAAGATGATTGACGTTATAAGTACATATATTTATGCTACTACAAGTCATGACGTTGAAAATAAAGGCAATATTGCAAGTGAAAATATAGACGGATATAGCGTTAGTTATGTTACTACAGACCAAGTGCTTTCAAACGCACAAACAATAATTAAATCAAAGCAAACTGAATTGGAAGATATTATGTTTAATTATCTGATAGATTGCGTTGTTAATGGCGAGCATATTATGTATAATGGAGTTAAATAATGTTAGTTAATTCGAGTTTGACAGTATATCATAAGTATTATGACGAAACTGAAAGATTAGAAAAATGGAAAAGATTTAATTACGAAAAAGTTTGGTGGTTTGGTGGTAAGGGCGCTGGTATTAATAAAGGGTATGAGAATGCTAATGACGTGCAAGTTAGAGTATCTTATAACTTTAATGATGATTTAAATTTTAATGATTTTAGAGTTGGTGATATTTTAGTAAAAGGTACGTTGACAAAAGATATAACTACTCAACAAGATTTAGACCAAGAATGTATTTATAATATCACTTCTTTAAACAACAATAATTTTGGACTTAACCCACACATTCATATTGGTGGTAAATAATGGGATATGTACAACTTAACTCTTTAAATAAAATAAAAAAGAAATTAGGGGTTGACCCTAATGGAAGAGTACAAAAATTTTTCACGCAAACATGTTACAATCATATGGATAAATACGTTCCTAAAAGAGACGGAAACTTAAGAAGTGTCGTTGATTTAGAAGATAGTACTATTACATACGAAAGCCCATATGCAAGATACCAATTTTATGGAGAACGTGAGGACGGTAGTCATAAAGTTAAAAATTATACAACAGCTGGAACTGGACCACACTGGGATAGACGTATGGTAAGTGCTGAAATTGATGATGTTGTAAAAGAAGTACAAAATTATGCTAAAAGAGGTGGCAATTAATGGATATTGATTATAAAGAAACTAGAATATCGAAATTAAGAGATTATTTATTTAAAGTGATTGATGATATTGCTAAAGATAATAAATACCAAATTAATGCTGATATGCTTGGAAAAGATATTGAAAGTTATTCTTTGGATAAAATACCAGACGCTAGCGTTGTTGAAAAATGGATAACTGGACTAGAAATTCATAAAGATGTATTTTCATTTAGAAGTCGTAAATCTTATTCACAAGATACAATTAATAATCTTGCCAACATAGGTTTTTTCGAGATATTCGAAAGTAAAATAAAACAAAATAATCATAATAAAATTTTACCAGAAATAAATGGTATTGAAAGTATTAGTTGTTTGAATTGTGGGACTTTAAACAATGCAAACACTAATACAGCTGAATTTGATATTCAAATTCAAATAACTTATAAGGAGGGATAAAAAAATGAATGATACTGGTTACATTAAAATGAACCGTGATGAATGGGTTACATATCTAGATACAACTCCAGATAGCGAACCTACATATACTATATTAGGTGTTGGTGTTACTGAATTCGCTACTGAATACAATCCAGAAGTCGAAAGCGAAAAATGGATTATAGAGCGTACAGCAAGACATATTCATCAAAGTAATGAAAAACAAGGTAGTGTATCACAAAGTATTTATGTTAACGACCCTTGCTATAATTTTATTGAAAAAGGTAGAGGTAAGTTAAATTATCGTACTAAAATACTTGATATCGATATGACTAGAAAAAGTGATGAGGGTGATAAATACTATGCTGAACTAAGCGAAGGTATTATCACAGTTACTTCCCACATGGGAGAGAACGCCACTATCGAGTATGATTTATACTACGAAGGCGACCCACAAATCGGTTATGTAACTATGGAAGGAAAAAAACCTACATTTACAACTGGTGACTATGCAGCAAAAGTAATGAATTTTGCTAAAAAGCCAGTCGCTAGTGTTAGCGAAGCAACTAAAGAAAGTAAATAAAAACCTTAAAGGGTAGGAGGTAAAATCCTACTCTTTTAATTTTAAAAAATAAGAAAAGGAGGAGATAGTACTATGGCAGATACTACTCAAAAAAATGATAATTTTATACAATTGAAGAAAGATAATATTTTAAGAATAGGCATTAAAGATGCAGAAGGAAATGATACAGGGGAACATTTAGAGTTTGATTTAGAAGATGTTGAATACCCTTTAAAATTAAATCAATGTGAAAGTGAACATAACAAGAATATTAGAGATTTACAAATGCAATATAAAATAATTGACAAAAAACAAGATAAAAAAGGAAAGAAAATTTTGTCTTGGAAAGAAGAAGAAAAAATAAAAGCATTACAAGAATTCTATAAAAGAGAAATGGCAACTATTGATTTATTTTTAGGGGAAGGCGGTTGTAAAAAATTGCTTAATGGTAGAAAACCTTATTATTCTATGTATGATGATATTGGTGAGATTATAAAGCCAATTTTACCTAAACTAAAAATGCGTACTGATGATATTAAAAATAAAATCATGGAAAAATATAAAAATAGAAATGAAGAAAGTAATGTGTTGAAATAATGAATTATCCAGAATATATTGAAGTAAATGGAAAAAAAATTAAAATAAACACAGACTTTAAAGTTGCGTTGGAATGTAATAAGATTGCTAACGATGATAGTATTGACGATTACGAAAGAGCACTTGCTATTATTTATAAATTATTCGGAGAAATTGTTTTTGATGATGATATGATAAAATACCAAAATCAATTTTTAGAACTTGCTAAAAAGTATTTATCATGTGGGCAAGAAATTAAAAAAAATGATGATGAACCAGACTTTGACTTTGAGCAAGATATGGAATATGTAAGAATAAGTTTTATGAGTGATTATAATGGGTTAGATATAAAAAATACTGATATGCACTTTTGGGAGTTTATGGATAGAATAAATGGACTTTCAAATAGTGAACTAGGTAATTGTTGTGTATTAAATCGAGTTAGAAATATAAGGAATATGAGCTTAAAAGATATCAAAGACCCTAAAGAACGCAAGAAAATAATAGAAGCAAAAAAACAAGTGGCTTTAAAGAAAAAGAAAAAAACAATTTTGACTGATAAAGAAAAAAGTAATATTAATGATTTTATGAAACAAGCTGGAATTGATAGAAACGAAAGGAGGTAGTTTATGGACGGTTGGGTTAAAATAGGAACTGCACTTGACACGAAACAACTTGAAAAAGATATTAAGAGTGCTGAAAGTAAACTAAAACAATTTCAACGTGAAGAAGAAAAATTATCTACTCAAAAAGCTAAAATTGATATTGATTTAGCATCTTATGAAGAACAAAAGCAAAAGATACGTGAAGCAACTGATTTGACTTTACAACAAGCTAATACCGAAGAACAAGTTAACTGGGTATTAGAACAAGAAAAAGGAGAAATAGCACAACTCAATAATGAATATAGTAAAACTTTATCTTCAAATGAAAGCATTAATCAAAAGATAGCACAAAATAAAGAACAACAAAGTGCTTTAAATAATGAAATAAGTGAGATGAATTCAAAATTAAGTCAATCCAAAGGCTTCCAAAATGTAACTAATTCAATAAGGACAGCAAGTTCTGAGACATCGAATATTATTAAAAAAATAGGTAAATGGGCTTTAGCGGTATTTTCAATACGTAGTGCCTATTCGTTTGTTCGAAATGCAATAAGTACTGTTTCACAATATAATGAGCAAGTGGCTACAGATATAGAGTATATTAGGTATGCACTGGCGATGATGTTGGAACCAGTTATTAAGTGGATAATAAATTTAGTTAAGACATTATTGATATATATTAATTATATAGCACAAGCATGGTTTGGTGTTAACCTTTTTGCAAATGCTGGGGCTAAGGCATTTCAAAAAGCAAAGGATAATGCAAGTGGAGTTAAAAATAATATTGATGATGCGGCTAAAAGTGCTAAAAAATTAAATAAAGAAATTGCTGGGTTTGATGAAATGAATGTACTTGGTGGAAATGTTGACGAAAGTGCAGATACAAAAGCCGATAAAGGCGTAGGTGGTGGAACGCCTTTGCCAAGTTTTGATTTATCAAGTTTAGAAGGAGAACCACCAGAATGGTTAAAATGGATAGTAGATAATAAAGATTTAATATTAAGTATTTTGGTTGGAGTTGCAGCGGGACTTCTTGCGTGGAAATTAGGGTTAAGTGGAATACAATCTTTAGGAGTAGGTATTGCAGTTGCTGGAATTGTTTATGCAATACAAGGACTACTTGATTATTTAAAAAATCCAACATGGGAAAATTTTGGTAAAGTGGTTACTGGAATTGGAATTGCAATTGCTGGTCTTGCACTTGCATTTGGTGGCTTGGCAGCATGGCCAGTTATATTGGCTGGAATATTCGTTGCAATTTTAGGAATTGTAATTAGTAATTGGGAAAATATTAAAAAAAGTTGTCTTGAAAGCATTGATTTTTTATTGCATTCTGGAGACCCTTTTTTAGAATACGTTGGTCAATTATTAAAAGGTGTTTTAGAAGCGTTTGACTTAATGTTCCAAGGCTTGAAGGATATGTTTGACGGAATAATAGATTTTGTTGTAGGAGTATTTACTGGAGATTGGGATAAAGCATTAGACGGGCTTGCCAAAGTATTCCAAGGACTTTTAGAAACATTGATTGGACTTTTGTTATTATTCTGGAACCCAATTAAAGATACAATAGTAGCACTTTCTCTATGGATATATGATGTATTTATTAAGCCAGTTATAAAGTTTTTTACTGATTTATGGAATAGTATTGTTAATGGGTTTAGAGTTGCTGTAACAACTATAAAAAATATTTTCAATTCAATAGTAAGTTTTTTTAGTGGCATTATTAATAGTATTATAAATTTATTTAGAACGATAGGTACAAATGTTGGAAATGTAGTTGTTGGAGCTTTTAAGGCAGTTGTTAACGGAGTTCTTGGTGCAATAGAAAGCATTTTAAATTCTCCTATAAATGCAATAAATGGATTAATTAGTGTTATAAATGCTGTACCTGGTATAAACATAAGAAGATTATCAACATTTAGATTACCGCGACTTGCTAAAGGTGGTATTATTAATCAACCTGGAAGAGGTGTTCCTTTAGGAAGTGCTATTGGTGGAGAAAGTGGACGTGAAGGTGTCATTCCACTAACAGACCAACAAGCAATGGCACAACTTGGCATGGAGATAGGTAAGAATGTTGTTATAAATCTTACTAATGTTACGAAATTAGATAACAGACAGATAGCAAAAGAACAAAAGAGAATAAATCAGCAAAATGATTTTGCTTATAATAGATAGGAGTGATATAATGTTATTGAATAAAGATAGTTTGCAAGTACGTGGAATAAATAATTTTACAAGTTATATTACTGAAGTTGAATATGGTTACAACAAACTTTGGGGAGAAGATAGTGGACGTAATTTGGCTGGAGTTAATACTGGAACACTTATCGGTATATTTCCTAAGTTAAAAGTTACTTTTAGGAAATTAACTCAAAGTGAATTAGAATATATTGCTCCAGCCTTGGATAGTGCAGTCCAATATGTGACTTACTACGACCCTACTTTGCATAGAATGGTTGAAATTGATACCTATACTGGAGACTGGGCAACAACTAACAAGAATACTTTTACAAATGTTGCGAAAGCGAATGAAAGTTTCGAAATTAGTTTTATTGCTAATAGAAGGAGACCAGACCGATGAGAAAGCATACAGAAAATTTTAAAAATAAAATAAAAGAATTTGGAAGGCGACTTGATAGTAAAATAACTTTCGGAGAAACAAAGTTAGGTAACGAACAACTTAACTCTGTTACTCCAGTTGTTCAAAGTGCATTACTTAAATCTGTAATGAAAGAACTTGATATTGATAGCAATGTAGATATTCCAATTGGGACTATTATCAATTATAAATTTGGTGTTAAAGTTAGAAGTGGTAAAAATTTATTCAATATAAAAGAAAAAATTTGGTATAATTCACAACCTAGTTTAAATGTTACCAATGATGATTATGGTGTTTATTTAATAAATGGTACTGCCACAGAAACTAAATCGGTAGAATTTAGGTGGTTAGGAGCTTGGAGTAGTACTAAAATTAATTTTAAATTACCTAGTGGTAATTATAAAATATACGCATGGGTTGATGATAATAAAATTACTCCAACAGTTACTGTTACAGACGGAATTACTTCAAAAGAATATAGTAATAAATTTACTTTAAATGATAAGCAAGGAATATCTTCTTTTAAAGTAAATTTAACAACTACTGAAGGTCAAGAATTTAACAATAGTGTTTTGAAATTTATGGTTGTTGAAGATACACCAGAAGAAAATGGAGAATATGAGAAATATGGTGCTTATGAATATTTAGATTTTGGAGATTACCAAATTTATTCAAGCGAAAAACAAGAAGATACAAATTCCTATAACATAGTGGCTTATGATAAAATGCTTAATTCTATGGTCGATTATACTACTTTAAAAAGTGGACATTTTCCTATTAGCGTACGTGATTATATAAATGCAATTTGTGAAGATATAAATTTGACTTTTAAAAATAAAGAAGATACGTTCGCAAATTATGATAAAATCATACCTAGTGATTTATATGCCGATTTAGGTTATACTTATCGAGATGTACTTGATGAGTTGGCTCAAGTTACAGCAAGTAATATTATCATAAATCAAAATAATGAGGTTGAAATTAAATATATTACTGAAACTGATGATACAATTGACGAGGAATATTTAAAAAATATTGATGTTAAATTTGGTGAAAAATATGGACCGATAAATAGCATAGTATTGACACGTAGTGGTGGTTCTGATAGTGTTTATTTAAAAGATGATGAAAGTATAGCCGATAATGGATTATGTGAGATTAAAATCGAAGATAATCAAATAATGAACGATAACGACCGAAGTGACTACTTGCAAGGTATTTTAAATCAACTTAATGGTACAGAATATTATATAAATGATTTCTCGAGTACTGGAATTTGCTATTATGAAGTAGGTGATAGATACAATGTTAAAATTGGTGATAATAATTATTCTTGCGTTTTATTTAATGATAATATAAATGTTACGCAAGGACTAGAAGAAACTATTCATACTGATTTACCAGAACAAGCCGAGACAGATTATACTAAAGCCGATAAAACAGATAGAAAAATCAATCAAACGTATATTATTGTTGATAAACAAAATCAAAAAATAGATAGCGTTGTTACAAATGTTAGTCAATATGATAGTAGAATTTCGGAAGTGGAACAGACTGTTGATAGTATAAGCCAAAAGGTTGAAAATGTTGTTGATTTGACTAGAGAAGTTAGTGGCAAATATAGTATTAAATTAGAGAATTGTATAACAGGTAATTTATTGTATTTGTCAATAAAAGGTATTGTAAACTTATTGTATCCAGCTACTGATATATATCCAAAAGATGATTTATATATTTTAGGAACATATTTAGTAATTACTGATAAAGACGGAAATGAAAATAAAATTAATTTACCAATTAATTATTTAAGAGGATTGGACAATACTTATGATGAATTTATTATCGATTGTAATGATTTTGACGATATGAAATGTTATATTATACGTAGAATTGGTGTTCGTGAAAATGGAGAACTTTATATTTTAGGTCAAGAAACAATTGAAAATTTAGAAAGTTTTGTTGTTCCTATAAAAGAAGGAAATAATACTTTAACTTTCGAAAGTTTCCCACAAGTAAATATAAGTGCAAAATACGCCATTAAAAATGACTATAGTGATTTATTCGCTACTAGAGTAGAGTTAAATTCTAGCATAACTCAAACTAGAGATGAAATAGATTTAGAAGTACGAAAAAAAGTTGATGAAAATGAAATAATATCATCTATAAATCAAAGTGCAGAGGAGATACAAATAAATGCTAATAGAATTTCTTTAAAAGGAAAAGCAATAAACTTAACAAGTGATAGTATTACAATTAATTCTACTAATTTCAATGTTGACAAAAATGGAAACCTTACTTGCAATAATGCTGTTATAAAAGGTGTTTTTGAAAATTATGATAGTAATAATAAATTAGCAATAAGAATTTCTGGATCAAGGATGAATTTTTATGATTGGCAAGGTTCTGGGCAATTAGTAGGACGTCTTGCTTCTACGACTGAAACTGGTGGTAGTAGAAAAGGAATAACGTTATACACTGGAGGTGGCAACGGTAGAGTTGCGATAGGATATCAAAACAATTGGGGCGAAGAAAGCATTCATCCTTTTATTAGTTGTGATGAAAATAGTTCCGAACCTCCTTGGATTAAAAATACTATTAATGGAGATATACATGTGGCTGGTGGAAGTGGATACTCAGATAAAGTGTTGCATATTATAAATGGTTTTATTGTTGACTGGGATAATGTTAATTCTATTTCAACAATAAATAATGTTGTTAAAAATAATGAATTAATAACTAACAAAAAAATAGATGAAAAACCTAAAAAATATAATAAAGAACTAATAATACCATTAATGACAGATGAAGAGGTAAAAGAAAATGGCAATAGAGGTTAAATTAGAAAAAGCAAAAAGAGAAATAGTTGATTTAATAAATAAGTTATGCAATGAATATGATTTATCTTGTTATTTATTAGATTTTATTTTTAAAGAAATAATGGAAGAAATACAAAAAGGCAGAAATTCCGATATAGAAATGATAAATAGCGAGTTAGAAAAAATGAACCAGCAAGAAGAAAACAAAGTAAAAGAAAGAGAGGTAAATAATGGAAAAAATTAATTTTAAAAACTATCCTGATACTAGCACGCCTTTAAGTGCTGAAAATTTAAATTTATTGCAAACAAATATTGAAAATGCAATTAATGATATGAAAAAAAGTTTATATTCTGTAGGAGATTTATTCATGACAACTAATGAAGAGGATCCTAATATTAAGTTTGGAGGTACTTGGAGAAAGTTAACAGATGATGCTTACTTAAAAATTGTAAGTTCTAATGCTGGAAAAACTGGTGGTACTTCAAGCGAACATAAAATACCATTAACAAGTATTCCGTCACATACACATACTTATAGTGCTGGTGGTGGGAATTATAGTACCACAAATATTACTGGGGGTAGTGGTATAGTACCACAGACTAACCCTTATTCTACAAATACAGGTTCGTCTGGCGCTGGAAATGCTTATTATCCTTATTATCTAGGAGTTTACGTATGGATTAAAGAAGCAGATTGATTTAAGGAGGTGATTAAATGAAAAACTCTACATATGACAAATTAAAATATATTGCACAGGTATTTTTACCAGCACTGACGGTGTTTGTTGGAGTGGTGCTAAAATGTTTTAATTGTGATTTTACTGATATTGTTGTTACTATAATGACAGCATTTGATGCGTTCTTAGGTTCGCTTTTAAATGTGTCGACAAAAAAATATAATGAAAATGGAGTTGAAAATTATGGAAAATAAAGAAATAGAAGTTAGTGAAGATATAATAATAAATGAAGATAATCCACTTGTTTACGGTGTTCATACTGTAGAAGGACACGAAGATAAAACACCAGAAGAATTAATCAAACTTGCTGGCAAGGAGGTGGAATAATATGGCGTTAAGTCCACATGAATATTACCTTGCAACTATTGGCAGAAAAATAGATATGGACGGAGTTCCAAAATCACAACCTTATCAATGTGTAGATTTATTTAAAGACTTTTGTAAATATCAATTAGGCAAGAGTTTTGGAATGTTATGTCCAGATACTGGATATGCTAGAGATATATGGTATTGTTTCGATAGACTTGGTTTAGGTGCTTATTTTGATAAAGTTCCAGTTAATCAAATGGTTGACGGAGATTGGGCTATTATGGACTTTTCAAAGGCATACCCTTATTCTCATGTTGCTATGTTTCGAGTTGACAACGGAAACGGAACTGGTGTGTTTTTAGGACAGAACCAAACTTCTAACCCAGCAGTTTCGCAAGTTAATTCAACTTATACTGGTGTTTTAGGAGCTTTGAGACCTAAAATATATCATCAAAGTGCACCAACACCACAACCACAAACAACAACAAAATATGTTAATTTACCAAGTAATATAGATAGTTGGGCTTATTATAATCCAGATGCTGTACCAGTAAAGAAAAATGCTTTAGGAACATTAAATCCTCGAAAATTTGGAGGACTATCTTATACAATCCGTGAATATAGAGATAATAACACGACAGTTGTAATTCAAGGTGCTAGTGGTAAATTGATTAAAATATATATTCAAGGAACACCAGCAGAAGTTACAGAGAATACATATAAATATGGGTTAGTTAATTAATTTATTTTAAATAGAAGGCTAGATTTTACTAGTCTTTTTTATTTTGTAAAAAAAATATTATTTTAGTATTGACTTTATATTGAATATATGTTAAGATAATATCACAAAGGAGGTAAAAGAATGAAAAAAAATAATTGTAATAGTACTAGTATATGTATTGTTATTAACACCGATTTAAAAAAGCAAATTGAAAACGAAGCAAAGAAAAAAAACATATCAAGAAACGCTTTTGTAAGATTGGCACTTTCGGAATATCTAGAAAGGAATAAGTAAAATGACAAAAGAGGATTATTTAAAAGAATTAGAGGTATTTAAAGATTTTGTATTTTTTGAAAAAGACCACCATTACGAGTATAAAGATAAACGTGTTGGAATATCAGCAACTAGATTAATAGAAGATTATACTCAACCTTTTAATGCAGAAGAAGTCGCAAGTAGAGTTGCTAGTAAAGAGGGTAGAGATGTACTTGATGTTTTAAATGAGTGGAAGATTAAAAATGAACAAGCATGTTTAAAAGGTTCGTATGCCCATGAATACGTGCAAAATATATTTGCTAATAGAAATATACTAGAAGATACAAAACAACTGTTAGAAGGCTATAAGAATGCGTTAGAAAAGATAAAAAAACAAGGAAATAACTTTTATAGAGATTTTAAAGATAAATTTGAACATTTATCAGATGAGTTTATTATCGGTTCTAGTGAATATGATATAGCAAGTGCTATCGACCATTTATTTATTAATAAACTTACTGGTGGTTTAGTTATGATTGATTATAAGACCAACACAGATATTCACAAAAATGAAAAATATGCCAAAAAAATGAAAGTACCTTTACAACACCTAAGAGATACTACTTTAAATCATTATGCTATACAACTTTCTATTTATAAGTATATTTTAGAAAAATATACTAGTTTAAAATTAGAAGATATGTTTATCGTGTGGTTTAGTGAGATGAATGATAATTATCAAATTATCGAAGTACCTTATTTAAAAGATGAGGTTATTAAAATTTTAGAGAATAGGAGAGTGAAAAATATGAATAGTGTACCAGTTTTATTGATTGGACAAAGTGGTAGTGGAAAATCTACAAGTTTACGAAATTTTGATAAAAAGGAGGTTGCGGTTGTCAATGTTTTAGGAAAACCTTTACCTTTTAAAAGTGATATTAAGGCTCCAAAATGTGATGACTATAATGTTATTTTAAAAGCAATTGAAAATACTGATAAAAAGACGATTGTTATTGATGACGTTGGATATTTATTAACAAATGAGTTTATGAATAAGTCAAGTGTTAAGGGCTATGATAAATATAACGAAATGGCTAATAACTTTTTCAATTTAATTAATGGCATTAAAAATATAAAAGGTGGTAAGACAGTTTATCTTATAATGCATGAAGATACTAATGAATTTGGAGAAATAAAACCTAAAACAATCGGAAAATTACTTGATGATAAAGTTAATATTCAAGGTATGTTTACAATTTGTATTCGTTCGATGTATGAGAATGGAAACTATATTTTTAAATTAAAAACTAATGGTCAAGATTGTGTTAAAACACCTTTCGGTATGTTTGAAAATCAAGAATACATGGAAAACGATTTAAAAGAATTTGATAAAATTGTAAGAAATTATTACGATTTAGATAAAGAAACAAAAGAGGATTAACAATGAAAAGTCCATATAAAAATGAATATTGGTTTTATTTACATGATATTCCATTTCTTCCTTTATCAATTAAAGGAAATGCAATTAATTGTAGAATAGGTTTATCTAGTCAATTGGTGTTTATACCTTCAAGATATTTTAATGTAGATATTGAAAAAGGAATATGGTTGAAAGATAATGTTAATTTAGAGTGGTTTTATAATAAAAAAGATACACAAAATAAAATAAAAAAATATTTAGAAGAAAGTGAGGGTAAATAATTATGAAAAGAAAAATGTTAAAAGTATATTTGAAAAATGATAGTATTATTGAAACAGAAATAGCAGAATATTATAATATGATAAATATTGAAAGTGATTTTAATGATAAAGATGATACAATAAGATTTAATGAATATATTATTCCTAAAAAGAATATTTTATATTTAGAAATAAGAGATGTAGAGGTAATAAAATGATAGTATTTAAATGGATTTTAATTGTTTGCATGATATTTATAATCGTAAATGAAGTTTTGGAATTACGAAGATATAATTGTACTACAAATGAAGATGTTGCTGGTATGACGTTTTTGGTAGTATTATTAATATATTTATTTTTAAGTTAATAGGAGGAGATATTATGAATTTTAATAGAGATTTATTTAATGAAGTTGAAGCAAAAGAATTTGGAGAATTTGAAAATTTAGAGTTAGGAGGACATGAAGTTGTTATTTTAGATGCTAGAGAATATACCAGTGAATTTAGTGGAAACACTTCATTAAAAGTTTGTGTTGATATTGCTGATAATGACAAGCAAGGTGGCTTTTTCAAAAGACAATATGATAATAACACTAATTCAAATAAAAAATGGAGTAATAATGCGACACGCTATTTATCTAAAAAAGATGAACAAATTGCCTTTTTAAAAGGTTTTATTACTAGTTTAGAAAAGTCTAATAAAAGTTTTAAATTTGACCCTAATGGAGAGTGGGAACAATTAAAAGGATTACATTTATGTGGTGTGTTTGGTTTAGAAGAATACGAAAGACAAGACGGAAATATTGGAACAGTTACTAAGTTAACACAATTTAGAAGTCTTGATAAATTAAGTGAAATAAAAATACCAAAGGTAAAAATGATTAATGGAACTTATGTTGACTATGAAGAATACAAAGATTATATAAATTCTAGTAATATAACAAAAGAAGTAAAAGAAAACAAAACTGATGATTTACCTTTTGAAATTTAGAGTGTAAAGTAGATAAAAAAAGTGATTAATTTTGCTTTTTTTATTTACACCAAGTGGTATAATGTGGTATAATTTAATTATGCAAGATTGGAGGTGAGAATTTGAAAAAAGAAAAACCAGTTGTCTTAAAAAAGAACGCTGAAAAATCAAAAAACAAGGTTGTTATTCCAAAAAAGTTTGTTGACAAAAATGGAAATAAGTTTTTTATGGAAGTTTACGACAAGGAAATAGTATTAAAACCTAGAAAAAAAGGAGAAGAAAATGAATGAAAAAGAATTATTATCAAAAGAAACTTTTATAAATTTATTTTCAAAAAATGATTTTGACAGAATAGAGGCAGAAGATAAACTTTTTTTGGAAGCTAAAAAACTTGGCTTGGAAAAACGCTTTAAAGAAAGTTTAAAAAAATATGAAAAAGCATTTAAAAATAAAATATCTATTGATGACAATTTGAAATTACCACCTTGCAAATATAACATTGATGATTACAATATGGGTAACTATACATGTGATGTTAATGGAATAACAGACAGCAGTAATTATAAATTCTCTTATATTCCAGTATTACCAATTGAAAGGTATATAAACAAAGAAACTGAAAAAGAAAAAGTAAAGATAATATTTTACAAAGAAAATCAATGGAAGGAATTAATAGTTGATAGAAGTCAACTTGCCATTAATCAAAAATTGTTGTTATTAAGTGATTACGGGTTAGATGTTAACTCTGACAATGTAAGATATTACATAAAATATTTTAATGATATTTTAAATACAAATGACATAAAAAAACTTGATAGTGTATCACATATAGGTTGGAAAGACAATGCGTTTATTCCTTATGATAGTCATGGTATATTTGACGGAGTGGAAGATTTTAAAAATATTTATAATGCTATTTCTAGCAAGGGTAATTACGATAAATGGAAAGAATGCATTAAAGAATTAAGAAAGCATAAAGTTATTAAATTATTAATGGCATCAACACTTGCTAGTCCATTGCTTGAAAAATTAAGCATACAACCTTATATAGTCAATTTATGGAGTAGTTTATCTGGAAATGGAAAAACGCTTTCATGTATGGTTGCTATGTCAATATGGGGCAACCCAGAAATTGGAGCATTAAGGTTATCTAGTAATAATACACAAAATTATTATATAAGCATTGCATCATTTATGAGAAATATGACTTGTTATTTTGATGAGTTACAAATTGTTAAAAAATCAAGATATCTCGACATGGAAAGTTTGGTTATGGACTTATGCAACGGAACTGAAAAAGGTAGATTAAATAAGAATAGTCAAGTACGTGAAGTTAAAACGTGGTTTAATAATTTTTTATTTACTAGCAACAATCGTATAGTTGATGAGAACGCAGGAGAACAATTATATAATAGAGTTATTGATTTAGAAATAGCAGAAAAAATAGTTACTAATGGACAAGAAATTGCAAGAATTATTAAGAATAACTATGGCTTTGCTGGAAAAGAATATATAAAATACATTGAAACTTTAGGTTTTGAAGAGATATCTAAAAGGTTTAATGAAATATATGATAAAATCATGACCAATACAAAATCAACAAGTAAACAAGCATCATCACTTGCTAGTATATTACTTGCTGATAGATTAGCAAACGAATGTATATTCGATGATGATTATGTTTTACAATTAAGCGACGTTGTGGAATATATTAATAATGAAGATGAAATAAGAACTAGTATCAAGGCGAAAAATTATATAATAGATATTATAAATGCTAATATTAAGAAATTTGATGAAAATAATTTTAATGAGAACTGGGGAATTAAGATTGATTATCTATGTGTTATTAATGCACAAATACTATTTAGGGAATTAAAAAAAGGTGGCTTTGACTTTAATACCGTAAAAAAAGAATGGGCTGAAATGGGTTTTTTAGAGCGTAATTCTCAAGGTAGATATGTTCATGGTACACAAGTTAGAAACACTAAAGGTACTTTTGTAAGATTAAAGTTTTAAATAACAAAAAACAAAGATGTTAGTGTAAAAATAACATAAAAATATTCAAAATTTGTTGAAAAATAAAGAAACTCTAACAAAATAACATTTTTTTGACTATTATGTGCTTATGTGTGTGTGCGTGTGTAGTGTATATATATAAAATTTTGTTAGTTTGTTAGAAAATAGTTATTTTTCTCTTATTTTACAATAAATATATATAAAAATATATGTTAGAACTATGTTAGAGTATGTTAGAGATTATATATTTATGTTAGTTATTTTAGTTATTTATATATATAAATATATATTAGGAGGTTAAAAAATGGAAATATTATGTTGGATATTATTTATTTTATTCATAATAACTTTTATTGTATGGCTTGTATTTTTAATTATGACGTTTTTTAATAGTGATATGGTATTATATTTTGCTGTAAGTTATTTAATTTTGGGAGTTATTGCAATAATAATAAATATAATTAATTTTTTTATAGTATAGGAGGTAATTAAATGTATAAATATGAAGATTTAGAGTGTTCTATATTATCATGTTTTTTCTTAAAACCAGAGTTAATGGAACAAACAAAACTAGAAGATAAACATTTTAAAAATTATTATAGAGTGTGGCGTTTTATGAAGGCTTTTTATAAAAAATATAATAATTTTGATTTGACTTTGATGTGTTCGGTTTGTAAGAATAGGTGGAAGTTTATGCAATATGTGATAGATATCTTTGAGCAAGAACCTACAGCATCTAGATTTAAAGAATACGAAGAACAATTAATTTATCTTTATAACGAAGATGAAAAAGATAAATGGATAATAAAAAAGATTTATCAAAAGACTTGCGATTTATGGGTTAGAAATATTACCACAGAGGAGTTTAAGAGACAAGTTGATTATATATATCAACAAGCAAATAAAATATTTGATTAGGAGGTTATAATGGACGATAGAAAAAAGAAAATTAAAGAAAGGGCGGAAGGTATGGGAATGATAGTGTGTGATTGTGGTTACAACAATAAAAAAGAAAATGTGGCAATTTATGGAACTTGTAGGGGATGCGGTAAGGTTTTAGATGAAAAAGCAAAATATAAACATGAGATGTTTTTAAGATTAAAAATGTGGAAAGGTAAAAGGTGGATATAATGGTTTATGTATATTTTATATCTTGTATGTTTAAAATTAATGAATTTCAAAACGCTTATATAAATACAACGATTAAATATGATAGCAAAATTAATGATATTTATCATATTAGAGAAATAGAAAAAATAGTAAAACAAACAATAGAAAAAGATAATAATATAAAAGTAAAAGATATTACTTTATTAAATTTTAAATTTTTAAAAAAAGAAAAAGGAGTTTATAATAATGGAAAATAAAAATATATACTATAAGTTAACTAAAAGAGATTTGGGAAAAATTAAAAAAATTGAAGAAATAACATTAACAGATTATGAAGTTAAAAACGATTTAATTAGTATTGATAATTTATATACAGCATTGTTAGATTTATTATGTGAATATAATGTATTGAATGAAAAATACAATGATTTAGAAAATGATTTGAATGATAATTATGAAAAAAAGAACATTGATTTGTATGAAGAATACGGAGTAAATGAGAATGATTATCATTAAGAAAATAGGAGGATATTATGAAAAATAAAAAAGTAGATTATAAAGAATTAACAGATAAATTAAAAGAATTAGAAGATTTTAAAAAGATAAAAAAATTTTGTGAAGAAGGAAAAATATTAGACCCTAAAATTACAATAACAGACGGATTAGGAATATGTAAAATGAGATTAAATAAAAGAATATTATTTAATATTGTTGATAATGAAATTAAAATTTTAGAAAAAGATATAAATAAAATAATAAAATCTATTAATAAAAGTGATAAAGATGAAAAATAAATATGACATAATTATAGAACTAAAAAATCTAAAAAATGAAATTATAAAAACAATAAAATTAGATAATATTGAAGATATAAAAAAGAATGTTGAAAATCAAGAAAATTATTCGATAAAAATAAAAAGGAAAAAATATGAAAAGGGAAATTGAAATTGTTGAATTAGAATATAAAATTTACAAAATAAATAAAAGATTAAAAGGAATACAAACAGAAGATAAAAATAAATATGTTAGATGTTATGAATATTCTGATTTGTTAAAAAAAAAGAAAAAAATAGAAATTAAATTAAAAAAATATTGGAGGGATTAAAAAGTAAATGTATCAATTAAGTGATTTAAAAATGGAAATTATTGATAATAAATTAGCGCAAAATATTATAAAAAAGTATCATTATAGTAATAGTTGTGGAAATTTGAAATTTGCTTTTGCTTTTAAATATGAACATGATATAAAAAACGTTATAGCTTATACTTCACCAATTGGAAGACTTGTTTGCCAAGAAATTATTGAAAATGGAAGCAACGATAATATTTTGGAATTAGTTAGAATGGTAAGTATAGAGCCAAAACCAAAAAATATGGAAAGTTATTGTATTCATAAAACTTTTGAATATATAAAAAAATATTTACCAAAATATAAAATAGTTGTATCTTTCGCAGACAATAGCGTGGGTCATCATGGCTATTGTTATCAAGCAAGTGGTTTTATATATTATGGTCAAAGTAGTGCGCATGATGAGTGGTTTCTAGACGGAAAAAGAATACACGAAAAAAGTTTATTTAATAAATTTGGTACAGTTTGTTATCAAGATTTAAAAAAAATATTGGGAAATAGAATTATCAAAAAAAAACAAAAAGAAACTAAAAGCAAATATTATTATATTATAGCCCAAAATAAAAAAGAAAAAAAAGAAATACAAAATAAAATAAAAGTAAAATCATTACCATTTCCAAAAGGGAACAATAAAAGATATAACGTTTTTGAAAAAAATAATTTTGCAAATTTAGACGGTGTAACAACGCAAAAAAAAGATGATATTGTAATAGGAACAATGAGTATTTTTGATTTTATAGAGGAGTGATAAATAATGAATAAAGAAATAGATAATTTAATAAACAAGCCTATTAAAGATGATTTATCTAATTGGAATATTACTGATATTCAATTAATAAAAAGTTATTTAGTTGATTTCCAACACCAATTAGAAGAAAAAGAAAAGGTTATTGATGAAACGATAAAATACTTAAAAAAACATTCTAGAATGATTAGTACATTTACTGGAATAGAACAACCATATGCACAAGAAAATTTAAGTACAGATGAAGTGGACGAATTATTAGAAATATTAGAAAGAGGTAAAAATGGATAGAGAAGAAATAGAAAGATATTTAACAAGACATCAATTTCAATATAAATGGCACGATGATGAAAAATATCTTTTTATTAAAAAAATTGGTATCGGTTGGAAAATTGAATATTGGGAATTAGAAAATATTTCGATAAGTTTAGAGCATTTTTTTGATTGCATTTGTTCTAAACCAGGAAATTCAATAAAATATTATGACAAAAATGATAATTTACAATCTATTGTTGTAGATTGAGAAAGAGGTAAGAAATGAAGAAACTTAATATACTAGCACTTATTATAGCTATAGTAGGACTAACTTTAGTAATAATTGGAATAGCATTCCAAAAAAGTATAAATGATTATTGTAACAATACGCCTTTAAATGAGATAGATTCAAATAAATGTGGGAGGTAAACAATGTTAAAAATGATAAAAAAATTAGTTAAAAGAACTTTTAAAGATAAAGAAAAATATATTTTATTTTATCAAACAAATATATTTGGTGATTATAAATTAGATTTTTGTACACCAGAACAATTAGAAGAAAAATTAAGAAGAAAAGAGATGTATTCTTATTTTATATTTTTAAGAAAAGATGAGTTAGAAGTTAAAACAGAAATTGACTTTAATTTTAATGAGGAGTAAAAAATGAAATTAGAAAAAGGTATGTATGTTAGAACAAAAAAAGGAATTGCGAAAGTAATTAATATTGATGATTTAGATTATATAGCATGGACTGATAAAGAAGATATATATTTCGGTGTAATAATAGATAGCATTTCTTTAGATTGGAATGTATATGATAATGGAATAGTTTTAGAAAAACCGAGTTTCTATCCTATTGATTTAATAAAAGTTGGAGATTATGTTAATGGTAATAAAGTTAGTTATATTGATGATTTGACTGGTACGATGCGACAATTTAACTATGATTATGAAGATGAAATGGACAGAGGTCATTGGAATGAAGAAATAAAAACAATCTTAACTAAAGAATGTTTTGAAAATAATTGTTATAAGGTAGGTGATGAATAATGAAAAATGAAATAACAATATATGAATTATTAGGATTAATAAAAGATAATAAAGCACCAGAACGAATAAAATATGAAGATAAAATATATGAATATGATAGATGCCTTCATAGCTATGATTTATTTCACTTCTATAATTGGGAATTTATTTTAGATAATAAAGTAACAATATTAGATGATGAAAAAGAGTGGGAAGATATAGAAGAGATAAATATAACAAAAATTGATTGCAGTAGATTTATAGAATATGATGATAATACTGGTCATCATAAATATACAATGAGATTATTAGATGAATATTTTAGTAATAAAATAAATCAACTTATTAAAAATCAAAAGAAGATAATAGAAAAGTTGGAGGAAAAATAAAATGGTTGATGAAATAACAAAAGAACAAGCATTAAAATTAGTGGATACTTTGAATAAAGAAAACAAGGAATTAAAAGAAGAAAAACAACAACTAATTGATTATTTAGAAGATAGAATAAAATGTCAAGAAGATAAATTAAAAAATTGGAAGATGAATTATTATGAGTATAAATATAATTTAGGTAATAAAGTTGCTTATAAGGAAATGTTAGATTTTATTAAAGGTGGTAAAGAATGGAGATAATAGGAGAAGAATATACAAAATTAAAAATAGGAGATTTATTGTTTAATCCTTTCGCAAATGATTTATGGGTAGTAAGTAAAAGATATAACGAAGAAAAAAACAAAGATGAAAAATTTATCGTATTAATTCATGACGATTATTGTGAAGATATAGACGCAGCATATTCATTTTCAAAAATAGGAAATGTTTATGATTATGCAAATGAAATATTAGGTGGTAAAGATGAGCGATAAAGATTTAAAAAAAACTATTAATACAGTTGCTAGTATAGATGTACACAGTGAAACACAAGCAATAGCAAAAGAGTTATTAATGAATTATGCTGAACAATTGCAAGAAGAAAACAAAGAACTAACAAGATTAGTTACTAACAAGTTAGTTACTGATTATAATTATGATAGCATATTAAAAAAAGAATTAAATGAAGAAAGATTAAAATATATTGCCTTAGAAGAAAGCAAAAACGAAATTGAAAATACAATAAACGATTTTGAAAAATGGCTTGATAAAGAGTTGGAAGTAGTATATAGAGATTGTGGACATAAACATAATATTTTACAAGAAATTATGTATAAATTACAGGAATTAAAGATAGAAAGGTGTAATAAAGATGAGTGATAAAAGATTACAAAAAATATTAGAAGATATGAAAGGTACTATAGATTTTGATAAAGGAATGTCTAGGGATTTAGGCGAGCCTATTAGTCCAGAAATGAAAGACCAAGAATATTTATACAATGAAATTATTAAATTACAACAAGAAAATGAAAGTTTAAAATTAATAAACAAACAACATAAAGAAATAAATGGAAATTTACAAAAAGAAAACAAAGAATTATTTGATACAAAATATATATTAAATGAATTTGAAAAAGAAATTAAACACGAATATGATTTAATAGATAAAACTTTTAAAAAAATACCTTTTACTAAAGGATATTTAGAAGCATTGGATTTGTGTTTAATTAAATTACAAAGATTAAAAAAAGATTTAAATTAGAATATATTACTTTGATATATTCTTTTTTTTGTGGTATAATTTAGACATAAAGGTAAGGGAAGGAGTTGTTTTAATGTGTTGCGAAGAATTAGAACTAACAGAAGGACAGAATGAGACACTTGATATACTTGACAGTAAAGATGAGCAATTAGTTATCGAAGAAGGTATTTATTATGGTGGTGGTACGAATGACTATGAAAAATTAAAAAATTTACCGCAAATAAATGATGTAACTTTAATAAAAAATAAAACGTCAAAACAATTAAAATTACAAGATGAAATGGACACTCTTAGTAATATAGAAATGGATAGAATTTTAGGAGGGATTTAAAAAATGGACGATAAGAAAAAATATTTAGATGAAAATGGGTTGTTATATTACGACACAAAATATGTGAAAGGAAGATTAGCAAATAAGGTTGATAAGGAGTTAAAGACAAACTCTGAAAGTGAATATAAAGTATTATCAGATAACAATCTAACTGATGAGTTAGTCAAAAAAATTAATGATGCTGGGTCAAGTAGTTTTAATGGAGACTATGAGAGTTTAACAAACAAGCCAGCAATTGACGGAAAAGAATTATCAAGCACTAGCACAGCCGAAGATTTAGGACTTGCAAAGA
>CANRPF010000026.1 GCA_947632375.1 uncultured Bacilli bacterium | reverse complement strand
TTTAAATAGCAAAAGGAACTTGTTATAAGTTCCTCATTATGGAAAGATTCCATTTACACAAAAATTTTTACACACTCCCAAGGAACCAAAGCTGATCCATATATTGTACAATAGATTTATATGTTTAAACTAAAAAGATCGTATCATTAACGATCTTTTATATTACAATAGCAATTAAGTTGTTTGAACCTTTATTTACTATTTTAGTTGCAGTTGTTGATAATTTATATCTTGTACTTTCTGGCATCATTGATAGTTTAGCTTGTATTCCTTCTTTTACTATTTCATCTAAACTTCTACCAAATATTTCACTTTTCCAAATATTGGATGGATCAGTTTCATAATCTTTCATTATATAATCTATTAATTCTTTACTTTGTAATTCTGTACCGATTATTGGTTCAAATGAACTTTCTACATCTACTTTTAATAAATGTATACTACTTGCAACTGCTTTTAATTTAACTCCATATCTACTTCCTTGTTTTATTATTTCTGGAGTTTCTAATTTCATGTCTTTTAGACTAGGGTATACAATTCCATATCCTGTACTTTTTGCCATTTTTAAAGCTGATTTAATACTTTCTGTTTCATCTCTATTGGTAGAGTAATCTGAAAATATTTTTAATAATCCAGCTTTCGTTAAATCTACATCTCCCATAATATCTTTTAATATTTGATTATATAATTCTTCACTACTATTTAAATTAAGAGATACTATTCCTGTTGATGGATCTACATTGCTAATATAAGCATTATTTATATATTCACTATCTTTAAAATAATCTATCATATTATCTACATCTTTAATTTTTTCTACATTAGTTATACATTCTTTAATTTTTGTTATATAGTGTTTTTTAACTTCGTGTTTTTTATCTAATACATGAATCCATTCTGGAACATTTATTGATACATCTGTAACAGGAAATTCATATAATGCACTTTTTAATATTTTATACATTTCTACTTCATTCATATTTTGTATATCCATAGGTATTACAGGAACATCATAATTACTAGTTAATTCTTCTTGTATATTTTTTGTAGCTTCACTATTTGGATGTGTACTATTTAATACAATTATAAATGGTTTATTTAGTGATTTTAATTCTGTTATAACTTTTTCTTCAGCTTCTAAGTAATCATTTCTTCCTAATGTTCCAATTGAACCATCTGTTGTTACTACTATACCAATTGTTGAATGATCTTTTATTACTTTTTCAGTACCTATTTCAGCAGCTTCTACAAAAGGTATTTCTTCATCATACCATGGAGTTTTAACTAATCTTGGATTTCCTAGTTCATCTTGAAATCCATTAGCACCATCAACTACATATCCTACACAATCTATTAATTTTATATTAGTTTCAAATTCATCTATTTTTATATTTGCACCATTAGATGGTACAAATTTAGGTTCTGTTGTCATAATTGTTTTTCCAGCAGAACTTTGAGGTATTTCATCTAGGCATATTTTTTTGTCTGATTCATTTGCAATGTTTGGAACAACTAAAGTTTCTATAACTTTTTTTATAAAAGTACTTTTACCTGTTCTAACTGCTCCAACAACGCCTAAGAAAATACATCCATTACCTCTTTTAGATATACTTTCTATAATCTCTTTCTTTTCCATAAGTCACAAACCTTTCATTGAATAATATGTTATATAAATAAAATTATTCAATTAAAAAAAGTATCTTTGATACTTTTATGGAATATATTTTTTTACTTTAGATGGTTTATTAAGTTTTAATATTTCTTGTTTTATTATATATTTTGTTGCTTTAGAAACAGTTATTAATTCTACATTTTCTAATTTTTTTAATACTTTCTTCATTCTTTCTTCACCCATATTTATATTAACTTTATGTAATATTTTAGCTTGATATAAATCAGCTGAATTTAATTTTATATAACTTAATCTATTTTTTCCAAGTAACATATATCCTTCATAATAATAATTAGTTAAGTTACCTTTTTTGTTGCTAGTTATTGGACATGTACAAACATATAAAGTATCATCTAATATTATTTCAAATAATACAACATTTAATCTATATGGTTTATTATCTTTTTTATTTTTACCATTTAAACAAGTTTCATCTTGAATTACTAAATCACCACATTGAAACATAACAATCTCCTTAATATGAGTGTTATTATAACATATTGTTAAAGGAATTACAAAAAAATAAATAATATATAAAATGAATACTTTTTCGACAAATTAATTACTATATTCATTTTATTATTATGATAGGTGAATAATATGAAGAAATTTTATAAACCAATTGTTATTTTTATATTAGGTATAGTATTAGGTTATCATATATGTTATAAAAAATCTTTATTTAATATATTTAAAGATACTTATAAAGCTTTTCAAGTAGGTGTTTATACTAATTATGAAGCAGCATCTTTATATTCTACTAAATATGATAATTCTATTATTATAAAAGATAATGAACTTTATAGAGTTTATGTTTCTATATTAAAAGATCCTACTAATATAGAAAATATGACTGCTTATTTAAATAGTAAAGGTATAGATTATTATTTAAAAGAAATAGAAATTAAAGATATAGAAACTAAAAAAGAAATAAAAGAATATGAAAATATAATGGATAGCAACAATGAATTAGTATTTTTAGAAATAAATAAAATGATTATGGAAACTTATAAGGAGAGTTTATGAAATTAAAAGATATGCCAATAAATGAGTTACCAAGAGAAAGGTTTTTAAATGTTGGAGTAAATAATTTAACTAATGAAGAATTAATTTCTATTATTATTAGAACAGGTACTAAATCAGAATCTGTAAAAGAAGTAAGTAATAATATATTATCTAGTGTCAAAAATATTAATGATTTAAATAATTTAGATGTATATGAATTAAGTAAAATAAAAGGAGTAGGGTTAGTAAAAGCTATTACTTTGATATCAAGTATTGAACTTGGTAAGAGAGTATCTAATACATTAATAAATTATAAAATGACTTTAAATAATTCTAATTTAGTACATGATGCTTTTAAAAATATATTTATAGGTTTAAAACAAGAAAAGTTATTAGCAGTATATTTAGATAATAAAAAGAAATTAATATCTTATAAAGTAATTACTATAGGTACTAAAGATCAAACTTTATTTCATCCTAGAGATATTATATATAATGCTATAAAATGTAATGCTTCTGGAATAATTATTATACATAATCATCCTTCATTAGATATAACACCTTCTAAACAAGATATAGAAATGACTAATAAATTAATAGAATCATGTAATATTGTAGGTATACCTCTATTAGATCATTTAATAACTAATACTAAAGAATATTATAGTTTTTATGAAAAGTGTGAAGTTAAATGAAGAAATTAAGTATATTTATTATAATATGTTTCTTTATTATTTTATTTAGAGAAAATATATGTTTTTTTTATGGTAATGTATTAGGTGTTTTTAAATTAGATAATAATTATTATGAAGGTATTATTAAGTTAAAAGATGAATCTATAAAGAATTTAAAAAATGAATTTAATGAATTAAATGATTTTAAAGATAAAATTAAGTTAATTAATTATGATTATAAACTATCAAAAATAATATATAAAGATATTTATGGTAGTGAAAAATATACAATTCAGTTTGGCAAAAATAATAAAGTAAATATTGGAAATGCAATATTTAATGAATATGGTTTAGTAGGAAGAATATATAAAGTTGATAAAGATATTTCTTATTTTGAAACATTGAAAGTTATAAAAAATTTAAGTGTTAAAATAAATGATAATTATGGAAAGATGAATTATGATGCTAAGTTAGATAGTTTTATTATAGATGATATTAGTAATTATGATAAGGTTTATATTAATGATGATGTTTATACAAGTGGATATGGTGAAATAAAACAAAATTTATTTATTGGTAAAGTATATAAAATAGAAAATAAAACTATATCAAAAAAGATATATGTAAAGAGTAATGTTGATTTTAATAAATTAAATTATGTTTTAATAATAGGTGATTTTAATGATAATTCTTGATAATTTAATAAATAATTATATAGGTATACAAACTTATTTTATAATTTTAAGTATATTTAATTTTAATAAGAATAAGTTTTTTATATTATTTATTATAGATATTATTTTAAATAAAGTTCCGTATATATCTATAATTATATTATTTATATTTTATTTAAATAAATATATTTATAAATTTATATATAAAAATAAAATTACTATGTATATATTATCTTTATTAAATTTATTTATATTTATATTATTAATATATATTATAAAAAATAATAATGTATCTTTAATGTTATTTTTAAAAAATAATATTATAGGTTTTGTTTTTTCTATTATATATTATGCTATTTATATATTTTTTTTATAAATTATGTTATTATAAAATAACTAAATCAATTTATGTTTCATATAATACTTAGGAGGTTTATATGAATTTAAATGATGATTTTTTTGGAAAGGTAAAAAATAAAACTAATGTTGATAAGGAAACTTTAGTAAGTCTTGCTAAAAGATTAAATGAAGATAATATGAAAGATGAAAAAGTTTTAAGAAGTATTATTAGAGATTTATCAAAAATTACAGGTAAGAGTGTATCTTTAGAAAAAGAAGAAAAAATAATTGAAACAATTAAAAATGATAAAGTTCCTAAAAATGTAGATAAGTTTTTTTAAAAAGGTATAATATGAATTATTATGAAGTAGCTTTGAATATAGAAAGATATTATAAAAAATATTTGAATATTTCTGAATTAGATTTATTAAAAAAAATAATTATTTTAATTAAAGATAAAAAAGATGAAGAAATAGATATTGATATAATTAATTTTTTAAATGGAATAATGAAAAGAATTTGGGATGATACTTTAACAAATTATAAAGATTTTGATAATAAGGGTGAATTTAAATTTTTAGTAAAAGATTATTTAATGTTAATTCCTGCTTTATTTGATGGATATGTAGGTGATTCTAATGAATTTATGTATAGAATTATAAGTGATAAAGATATAAAGAATAAAAATATAGAAGAATTTGGTACTATTGGAAGATTTCAATTTAATTCTAGAGTTACTCCAATATTGCCAATTAATTTTAAAGAAAATAAAAGTGTTATGGTAAAAAATGCAAAATTTGTTAGTGATGCTTATTATTGTATTGATATTAAATTAAATGATTATGATATAACTAAAGATTATATGAAACATATTGCTTCATCAGAAAAAAAGCCTACAGTATTTATAGATAAAATAGCTTATAGAAAAAGGCAAGGTTTACAAATTATTACAAAAGAAGATATAGAAAAGTTGTTATATAATTTTATGGTATTTTATGAAGAAAATATTGGTAAGAATTTAAGTATTAGTATAAAAAAGAAGATAATTAGTGATATTTTATCTAATGAATATAAGATTGTTTTAGATTACTTTTTAAAGTATTATAATAATAAAGTTACATCTGATGATTTATTAGGATTTGTTTTTGATTTATTTGAAAATAAGATGTTATTAGAAAAAAAGTAAGATATTAAATCTTGACTTAGTTTAAATAATGATTTAGAATACTTATATAAATTGATTATTTGGGTCAATAGTATTTTTAATTTTTAAAGAGAGTTAGTGGTTGGTGCAAACTAATAAAATAAAATACTTAATCTTCCCAATAGAGCGACTAATCATCGCCGGCATAGCCGTTATATTATGAGATAAATTTAGGATGGTACCGTGCAATAGCACTCCTTGGTAGCATCTTTTTTTATTACAAGAAAGGAAAATTGTTATGTTAGATATTAAGTTTGTAAGAGAAAATAGTGATTTAGTAAAAGAAAATATTAAAAAGAAATTTCAAGATGAAAAGTTAGAAGTAGTAGATGAAATATTAAAACTTGATGAGAAAATAAGAGATTTAAAATTAAAGGGAGATACATTAAGACAAGAAAGAAATACAACTAGTGATGAAATAGGAATATTATTTAGAGAAAAAAAGGTAGAAGAAGCTAATAAAAAGAAAGAATTAGTAAAAGAAATAAATAGCAAAATAGAAATTATAGAAAAAGAAGAAAATGAAATATCTGAAAAATTAAGAGAAAAAATGCTAATAATTCCACAAATGATAGATCCTAGTGTTCCTATTGGAAAAGATGATAGTGAAAATAAAGAAATAGAAAAATATGGAGAACCATTTGTACCTGATTATGAAATTCCTTATCATGCAGATATATGTGAAAATTTAAATGGTTTAGATAAAGAAAGTGCTGGAAGAACAAGTGGAAATGGCTTTTATTATTTAATAGGGGATATAGCAAGATTGCATGAAGCACTTATCGCTTATGCTCGTGATTTTATGATTAATAAAGGATTTACTTATTGTATACCTCCTTTTATGATTAGAAGTGATGTAGTAACAGGAGTAATGTCATTTAAAGAAATGGATGCTATGATGTATAAAATAGAAGGTGAAGATTTATATTTAATTGGAACTAGTGAGCATTCAATGATAGGAAAATTTAAAGGTCAAATTATCGATGAAGATAAACTATCTATTGCAATGACATCTTATTCACCATGTTTTAGAAAAGAAGTAGGAGCTCATGGTTTAGAAGAAAGAGGACTTTATAGAGTTCATCAATTTGAAAAAGAAGAGATGATTGTTATTTGTAAACCAGAAGAATCAATGGATTGGTATAATAAAATGTGGAGTTATACAGTTGAATTCTTTAGAAGTTTAGATGTACCTGTTAGAACATTAGAATGTTGTAGTGGTGATTTAGCTGATTTAAAAGTTAAGTCTTGTGACGTTGAAGCTTGGAGTCCTAGACAGAAAAAATACTTTGAAGTTGGCTCTTGTTCTACTTTAGGTGATGCTCAAGCTAGAAGACTTGGAATAAGAATGAAAACTGAAAATGGTAATCAATTTGTTGCAACACTTAATAATACTGTAGTAGCATCTCCAAGAGGCTTAATTGCAGTGATTGAAAACAATTATCAAAAGGACGGAAGCATATTGATTCCAGAAGTTCTAAGACCTTACATGGGTGGAAAAGAAAAAATAGAAAAGAAATAATTTAAATTTTTGTAAAAAGAAGTATACATAATTCAAAAAAAATTGAAATTAATGTATTACTTTTTTCTTTTGTTGAAGAAAAATGCCACAAGTGGCAAAAATCTTCAATGAGATATTGCAAAAACATTAAAAAAAATGTATAATTACATTGAAGAAAAATGTCACAAGTGGCAAAAGTGTTCAAAATAAGGAAAGTTTAAAAGACGATAGAAAGGAAGTTAGTTAACTATGAAAGAAATTAAAAGAGATATTTACCTAAACAGATTAATTAATCGAAAGGAAAATGGCTTAATTAAAGTTATAACCGGTATTAGAAGATGTGGTAAGTCTTATTTATTAGATCCACTATTTAAAAATTATTTACTTGATAGTGGCGTAAAAGAAAATCATATTATTAAATTGGAATTAGATAAAGAAGAAAATAGTAAATACTTAGATTCTCATGAATTGAATTTATACATAAAATCGCAAATAAAAGATAAAGACATGTATTATATTTTATTAGACGAAATTCAATTAGTAAATGGCTTTGAATCTTTATTAAATGGTTTTTTATATGAAAGTAATCTTGATGTTTATGTAACAGGTAGTAATTCAAAGTTCTTATCATCAGATATTATTACTGAATTTAGAGGCAGAGGCGATGAAATTAAAGTATTTCCATTATCTTTTTCAGAATATGTTAGTGCTTTTAAAGGTGATAAAGTTGAAGCATGGAATGAATATATCTTATATGGTGGATTACCTTTAATTTTATCTAAAAAAACAGATGAAGAAAAAGCAAAATATTTAAAAGATTTATTTGAACAAACTTATTTAAAAGATATAATTGAACGTAATAATATTCAAAGATTTGATATTATAGATTCAATTATTAATATTTTAGCATCGTCTGTTGGATCGCTTACTAATTCCCAAAAAATATATAACACATTTGTAAGTAATGGTGAAAAGGAAGTTTCTCTAAATACTATAAATTCATATATAAAGTACATTGAAGATTCTTTCATTGTTAATAAATCCAATAGATATGATGTTAAAGGCAAAAAGTATATTCAAACCCCTCAAAAATATTATTTTTCAGATATTGGACTTCGTAATGCTAGGTTAAATTTTAGACAACAAGAAGAAAATCATATAATGGAAAATATTATATATAATGAATTAATGATAAGGGGCTATAATGTTGATGTAGGTGTAGTTGAAATTAGGAATGAAAATAAAGATAGGAAGCAGTTAGAAGTAGATTTTGTATGTAATTTAGGAAATAAAAAATATTATATACAATCAGCATTAAATTTAGAAACAAGAGAAAAAACAATACAAGAAGAACGACCTTTAATGAATATAAACGATAATTTTAAAAAAATAATTGTAGTAAAAGATAACATTAAGCATTGGTATACAGAAGAAGGTATATTAATAATTGGGGTGCAAGAATTCTTGCTAAATCAAAATAGTATGGATTTATAATTTTTTTGGTGCATATTGAAACTATAAGAAATACCGTAGCAGCATCCAAAATAAGCATATTGATTCCAGAAGTTCTAAGACCTTACATGGGTGAAAAAGAAAAAATCGAAAAGAAATAATTTAAATTTTTGTAAAAAGAAGTATACATAATTTTTCAAAAAAATTGAAATTAATGTATTACTTTTTTCTTTCATTGAAGAAAAATGCCACAAGTGGCAAAAATCTTCAATGAGATATTGTAAAAAAATTGAAATTCAATGTATTACTTCTTTTTGTTTGTATAGATATATCTTGTTTAATATGATATACTTTATTTGAGGTAAGATATGAAAAAAAGATTATTGAAATTATTTTTTATATTATCTTTTGCAATTATACTAGTTGGTTGTGCTAAAGAAGAAGATAGTGATAATACTAGGATTGTAGAAGTAATAGTTTATAATAAAGATAAAAAGGCTATATATGATGGCAAGAAAGAAACTGATAGAAGATATTTATTTGATGTTCTTGATTTTTTTAATATTAAAATAAAAGAAAGTAATGGAGAAATTAGTAGTATAAACGATATTAAATCAGATGATGAATATGGTTGGAATTGTTATATTAATAATGAATTAGCGACTAGTGAAGTATCTGAATATAAAATAAAAAATGATGATATAATAACTTTTAGAATAGAAAAATATGAATAGCATTTTTGCTATTTTTTTACTTGTTTTTCATATATATTAAATGTGACTTTTTATTATTTACGTTTTTAAAAAAATGTTATATAATGTAGTCTAATTTCAAAAAATGAGAGGGTGAATTTATGAAAAAAATAAATAATTTTATAGTTGAAAAAAGAAATTTTATTTTAATATTATTTGTTATATTAACAGGTATATCTATATTTTTATCATCTAAAGTAAATATTAATTATGAAATGTCTAATTATTTACCTAATAAATCTGAAACAAAAATAGGTAATGATATTATGAATAAAGAGTTCTCTCAATCTAAGACAAGTACATTACGTATTATGTTAAAAGATTTAAATGATAAAGATAAAGACGATGCTAAAAAATATTTTTCTAATATAGATAAAGTTAGTGTAGAATATGATAAAAGCGAAAGATATAATAAAGATAATTATTCTAAATAATAATATATTAAATAATGATAAATATAAAAATTATATAGATACTAATACTAAAAATATGTTAAAAAATTATTCTTTAATATTAAATAAAGATGTTATTTTAAAAAATATTAATTATGTAGATATGGCTGAATTATTTAATATAGATAAATATAATGTTAGACAACTTTATTTATATTATTATACGTTTAATGATATAGATAATAAATTAACAATACAAGAATTTATTGGATTTATAAATGATGTTTTATTAAATGATGAAAATACAAGTAGTTTATTTGATGAAAATATAGTTAGTAGTATAAAAAGTATTATACCATTCTTGGATAAAGATACTATATTAAAACGTATGAATACTAAATCTTTATCTCAATTATTAAATATAGATGAAAATAATATTATTAATTTATTATTATTAAAAAGAAATGTTGATTTAGAATTAACTATTAAAGAATTTGTTGAAACTATTTATAATATAAAAAATAATACTAATTATTTAAATAATATTGATATAAGTAATTTATTAGCTTTAAAAGATAATAATATGTTAATGGAAAGTAGTGAATTATATAATAGTGAAAGTTTATCTAATTTATTAAATGTAAATGATAATTCAATATATTATTTATATTCTTTGATAGATTATATTAATAATCCTAATTTAAGTATAAGTTTATATGATTTAGTTGGTATGATTTTAAATGATAATACTATATTATCTAGTTTAGAGTGTTCTGATATAGCTAATTTAAAAAGTATTTATTTTATAATGGATAGTGTAATTAATAATTATTCATATACAGTTAATCAGATGAGTGAGAATTTTAATATTGATGTTTCTACTACTAAGAATATATATATTTTATATTTACAAGATAATTTATATATAACTCCATATAAGTTTGTTAGTTTTATATTGAATCATAAAAATGATGATATGTTAGATGGAGTATCTAATAATTTATTTAGTCAATTAAATTTATCTAAAAATGTAATGGATTCAGTTTTAGAAAATAAAAAATATACTAAAGAAGAATTAGCTAGTTTTCTAGGTATGAAATTAGACAATATTAAATTAATTTATTCTTTATATGATATAAATAATAATAAACAAATTAGTATTTCAATAAAAGAATTAGTTGAGTTATTAATAAATAATAAAGATTTAGTAGGTAATATAGATAAAATAAATTATGTTAATAGTATTATTAATGATACGTTAAATAATAAATTGTATTCAAAAGAATATTTGTATAGTACTTTAAGTAATTTTAGCGATGAAATAGATAAAGATTTAATTAAACTTTTATATATTTATTATGGAAGTGAAAATAATTATAATGAAGATTATGTATTAACTATAGAAGAATTTGTTCATTATTTGAATAATAATATTTTAAAAGATAATTCTTTTAATAATTATATAGATAGTAATATGAAAGAAGATATTATAAATTCTAAAGATTTAATTAATGATGCTAAGGAAATGTTAGTTGGTAAAAATTATTCTAGATTAATAATTAATAGTTCTTTAGATTATGAAGATGATAATACTTTTAAATTTATTGAAAGTTTAGAAAAAGAATTAGATAATGATAAAGTTGAACATTATATAATAGGGGATTCTCCAATGGCTTATGAGATGAGTAAGACTTTTCAAGGGGAGTTAAATTTAATAACTATACTAACTATGTTATTTATATTTGCTGTTGTTTTGATTACATTTAAATCATTATTAATACCAATTATATTAGTTTTAATTATTCAGAGTGCTGTTTTCTTGACTATGGGTATTTTATCTATAGGTGGTTCTGTATATTTTATTTCTATACTTATTGTTCAAAGTATTTTAATGGGTGCTACTATTGATTATGCCATTGTTTATACGTCTTATTATTTAGAGTCTAGAAATAATAAAAATAATATTAAGGATTCTATAGTAAATGCTTATAAAAATTCTATACATACTATTTTAACTAGTGCTTCTATTTTAGTTATTGTTACTTTAATTGTAGGATTTTTTGCAAGTGATATTGCAGGGAAAATATGTATGACTTTATCAATTGGTACATTGTGTTCTGCTTTATTAATTATTGTATTATTACCTGGTATTATTGCAGCATGTGATAAGTTTATTGTTAAAAATAGGAAATTAAATTAAATTTTCTATTTTTTATTTGTGCTAACTAGTAAAGAAATTTGTTTTATAGTATAATTTAGAAGGTGAGTTTTTATGAAATCTGTTAAATTTGATGAATATAAATTATTAGATACAAGTGATGGAATGAAATTGGAAAGTTGGAATGGTATTAAACTTTTAAGACCTGATCCTGAAATTATTTGGCATGATAAAGATGAAACGATATGGAATAAAATTGATGCTAAGTATACAAGAAGTAAAACAGGTGGTGGAGAGTGGTCTATATTTAATAAATCTATACCTGATATGTGGCAGATTCATTATAAAGATTTAGTATTTAATTTGAAATTAATGGGATTTAAACATACGGGATTATTTCCAGAACAAGCATATAATTGGGATTTATTAGATAAAAAAATTAAAAATAATAAAAATGTTAAAGTTTTAAATTTATTTGCGTATACGGGAGCTGCAAGTATTCGTGCTTTAAAATCTGGTGCAAGTGTAGTACATGTTGATTCTTCTAAGGGAATGGTTTCTTGGGCGAAAGAAAATGTAAATGCTAATAATTTATCTGATAAACCTATAAGATATATAGTTGATGATGTGAAAAAGTTTGTTGAAAGGGAAATAAGAAGAGAAAATAAGTACGATATTATAATAATGGATCCACCATCTTTTGGAAGAGGTAGCAACAAAGAAGTTTGGAATATAGAAAATGATTTATTTGATTTAGTAAAAGCTTGTACAGAAATATTAAGTGATAGTCCTATTTTGTTTTTGATAAATTCTTATACTACAGGATTATCTAAAACTGTATTAGAAAATATTTTAAATTTAACAGTTAATAAAAAATATAAGGGATATGTTTCTAGTGATGAATTAGGTTTAAAAGAAGAAAATTCAGATATAATTTTACCTTGTGGTATTTATGCTAGGTGGGAAAAAGATAAAGAAGAATGTTAATTCTTTTTTTTGTATATTAAACGTAATATTTATTTTCAAAACAAAAATAACATGTTATAATGGATTAAGAATAGAGGTAAGTATTAATTAATCACTATTTAGAAGGAAGAGGTATAGAAAATGGGATTTATTAAAGCTTTTAGTGGAGCCTTAGGTGGTAGCTTCGCTGATCAATGGAAAGATTTTTATGCACCTAAAGCTGGTGTTAGTGCAACTGCTGCATTATTTCAAGCAGAGCCACAAGGAACTAATGCTGGACGTGGATCTAATACTAAAGGATCTGAAAATATAATAACTAATGGAAGTAAGATAATCGTTCCTGAAGGAACAGCATTAATTACTGTACAAGATGGAGCAATTACAGGTTTAATTGCTGAACCAGGAGGATTTGAATTTAGAAGTGATGATCCAAATTCAAAATCAATGTTTGCTGGTGATGGATTTTTCTCATCTACTTTTGGTACATCTTGGGAAAGATTTAAATTTGGTGGACAACCAGGTTCACAACAATTAGCATTTTATGTTAATTTAAAAGAGATTCCTAATAATAAATTTGGAACACAATCAGAAATATATTGGGATGATGCTTATTTTGGTACTCAAGTTGGTGCTGTAACAAGAGGAACTTATACATTAAAGATTGTTGATCCATTATTATTTGTTAAGAACTTTGTTCCTGCATCATATTTACAACCAGGGGCAAAAGAATTTGATTTTGCAGATATGGATAATGATGCTGCTGGACAATTATTTAGTGAAGTAGTAAGTACTTTATCACAAGCTTTTTCAAATTATACAAATGATCCAAGTAGAGGTAATAGAATTACAAAAATTCAAGGAGATCAAGATGGATTTGGAAAGGCTATGGCACAAGCTGTAGAAGATGCATTTCATTGGAAATCTGATCGTGGGCTTGAAATAGTTAAGACTGCAATATTAGCTATCGAATATGATGAAGATACTAAAGAATTAATGAAAGATGTTAAAAAGGCTGATGCTTTATCTGGAGCTAGAGGTAATGCATTTATGCAACAAGCTGCAGCACGTGGTATGCAAGCTGCTGGAGAAAATGGTGGAGGAGCTGGTATGGCATTCATGGGAATGGGTATGAATGCTGCAGGCAATATGATGGGTACAATGCAACAACAACCAACTCAATCAACATATCAACCTTCATTTAATCAAGCACAACAACCTGCAGGACAAGCTCAAACTCAAGCACAACCTGCACCAGAGATGCCTCAGGTAGCAAGTGAGCCTGCACCATCATCTGATAAGTTGTTAGAATATAAAAAACTTCTTGATGCAGGAGCAATTAGTCAAGAAGAGTACGATAAACTTAAAAAAGATTTATTGGGGTTATAATTTATGCAGGGTGGTTCTAAAGAAAATTTAAATTCAGTAAATACAAATTCTAATGAACCAACAATAGTAAAAACGGATAGTGCTTCAAAAGATGGTCAAAATAAATGTCCAAAATGTGGTGCAACTGATATTACATTAAACTTAAATAATGGTAAATTAAGATGTAATTTTTGTCGATTTGAATTTGATCCTGTTAAATTGGATTCGATGAATACTGATGTAAAAAATTTATCGGGTGAAGTAATAGGATCTGGGGCAACTAATATAGTAGAAGATTCTAATGATGTTATAACTTTAAAATGTTCTAGTTGTGGAGCGGAAGTAGTTATAGATACTGCTTCTGCTAGCCAAGCTAGATGTCATTGGTGCCGAAATATTTTGTCTATAAATCAACAAGTTCCAAATGGTGCTATTCCTGATGTAGTTTTGCCTTTTGCAATAACAAAAGAAGATGCTCGAGTTGAAATAGAAAAATTTGTTCATAAAAGAAGATTTTTTGCTTTTCCAGCTTTCAAAAAAGAATTTACTACAGAAAATATAATGGGTGTTTATTTTCCATATATGATTATTGATGTAAATTCACATGTTGTATTAAAAGGTGAAGGAGAGCATGAAGTAAGAAGTTATACTGTTAAAAATGGAGATAGTTCGACTACTTATTATGATGCTGATGTTTATTCAGTAGAAAGAGATTTTGATTTAGTTATAAATGGACTTACTATTGAGTCTAGTTTAGATAAATTAGATCAGACTTCTAAATCTAATACAAATAATGTAATTAATTCTATTATGCCTTTTGATATAGAAAATAGTGTTTTGTATAATGCTAATTATTTAAGAGGCTTTACTTCAGAAAAAAGAGATACTAATATTGAACAATTAAAACCTATAGCAGAGATTCAATCTAAAGATATTGCAAGATATAAAGCTAATGATACATTAAAGTTTTATGATAGAGGAGTAAGATGGGATAGTGAATCTTTAACTGTTAAGGGTGTTCAGTGGAAGGCTGCTTATTTGCCTGTTTGGTTATATAGTTATCAACAAGTAAAAGGCAATAATAAAATATTACATTATGTTGCAGTAAATGCTCGTACTAAAGAAACAATGGGAAGTGTTCCTATACATATTCCTAAGTTAGTGATAACGTCAGTATTCGTTGAAATATTAGGTGTTTTAGCTATGATGTTCGTAGATTTTGATTATAATTGGATATTTTTATCAGTAGGTATAATTTACTATATTTTTATGTATTTTAGATATAGAAATTCAAATGCTAGACATAAATATGAAAGTGAAACAAAATCTGAAATGATGAATGTTCAAGAACAAGATTTTAAAATACGTTCTGAAGAAAAGCTGACTAATTTTACTATGTATGGTGCAAATAATAGATCTATTAATGGTAAAAAGATTAATATTAATTTACTTAATATATCTAAAGATAATGATACAAATATAGAAAATGATAAGAAGGAGAGTTAATTATGAATTGTTCAAAATGTGGAGCTTTAAATGAAGCTACTTCTAAATTTTGTGTAAAATGTGGTGCACCATTAAATCAAAGTGTACCCGTAAATAATATTGAAACACCTACTGTAGATACTCAAAGTAATATAAGTATGCCTTTGCCTAATCAAGAACCTACTAATATTACAAATAATAATATAAATAATAATGTAAGTAATAATGTAAATAGCAATATAAATACTAATACAGTAGTTCAAGATAAGTTTAATTATTTTAAATATATGTTACATGCTTTATTAAAGCCTGTAAAATCATATAAAGATGAAGAAAATAATTTATCAAAACCAAAAATATCATTAATATTTTCATTAATAGTTATTGCTATTATGACTTTGATAAATTTTCTAATTGTTGCAATTACAACAATCAGAACAATGAATTATTCATTTACTGATGGATTAAAATATACATGGGATTTTTCTAAATTAAAAGATATTAATTATATTCAAGTAATTGGTAAAAATTTCTTAGTATATGCAATAATCATTTTTGCTATTGCTGCTATATATTATGTTGCAAGTTTAGTAATTAAAAAAGGTATAAATTTTATTAAAGGTTTATCTATTACAACAACTGCTATAATACCTGTAATAGCAGGTACATTAATTCTTGCGCCAATTGCATCTATGATTTGGGTACCACTTGCTATGATATTCATTGTTGTAAGTTTTGCATATGCAATATTAATTTTCTATGATTTAATTAATAAAGAATTAAACTTAGATGGAGATAAAAAAATATACTTTAATTTAGCATGCTTATCAGTTATAATAATCGCTGCCTATTTCTTAATAATAACTTTATTAGTAGGAAGTTTAGGAAGCATAGGAAGCTTATTATAGGTTTGGGGGTTTGTTGATTGGAAAATATCCATTCAACAATTTTTTTAAAGACAGGAGAAATGAAAAATGAAATGTTCAAAATGCGGACAATTAATTACTGAAAATGATAAATTTTGTCCTAACTGTGGTGCTATCAATCAAGATGCAACACAATTAAATATGCCTAATTTAAATCAAAGTACAAATCCAAATGATATGGCTTTAGCTAATCAAAATCCTCAACCTATGAATAATCAAGTTGTAGAACCAATGCCAACTCAAAACAATTTGAATAATCAAGTTGTAGAACCAATGCCAAATCAAAATAATTTGAATAACCAAGTTGTAGAACCAATACCAACTCAGAACAATTTAAATAATCAAGTTGTAGAACCAATTATTAATAATGTTCAACCTAATATTAATCAAAGTGAACCTATAAATGTTCTACAAAATCAACCTATAAATAATGTTCCTGTAAATAATAATCAAACTAATAAGAAATTTCCTATTAAGTTAATTATTATAATTGGTGCAATAGTTGTTATAGGTTTAGTAGTTGTTTTTGTATTTTTAAATAAATCTAGTGGTGGTGGTTCTACTGTACTTAATGATAGTGGATTGATAATGGTTAAAAAATCTGATAAATATGGTTATATAAATACTGATGGTAAATTTGTTATTGAGCCTAAGTATATTGAAGCTAGTGATTTTTATGGAAATTATGCTGTTGTTAAATCAGATGTTAATACTGCTGGTGAAGATAGGGATGTTTATCAGTTAATAGATAGTAAGGGCGTTGTTAAAGCTGAATCTTCTTATACGAGCGATATAAAACATATTGATAAGCTTAATTTATGGGTTGTTAATGGTGTTTTATATGATGAGTCTTTTAAACAAATTTCTAATAAAGATTATAAAGTAGATTATCAAGAAGGCAATTATTTTAAATGGTATAATTCTGATATGACTGCTGGTGGTATTATGACTAAAGATGGTAAGATAACTTATACTTATAGATTTTTAAGTGGTGAAAGTTATTTATCTGTTAATCCTTCTAATAAAGATGATGAAAGGGTAGAAGAAAATTATTGTATTGTTAATGTAGAAAATGAAAAGTATGCAGTTGTTAATTGTGATACAGGAAATGTTGTTCATGATTATTCTGAATATTATTTAAGTGATGAATATAATAATACTTTTACTCTTAAAGTTGTAGATACTTGGGATTTTATATCTATGTTTTATGTACAAGATAATAAAATAATATATAAAACTGAAGATGATAAAGTTGATATATCTTATTATGGACCAGGTTATTTAGAATTAAGAGATGAAAATAAAAGTTATAGTGAAAGATATTCTTATTTTGATATTGCTAATAATACCATTTTAACTGAATCACCTGTTATTGAAAAAACAGAACAATTAGATGAATGGGAAACTTTAACAGGTATAACTAAAAAATATAGTGATTCTAACTATGGTTTAACTAAAGATGGTAAAGATATTATACCTTGTCAATGGGATGATATAGATTTCTTTGATCCAACTTTATATCAATATTTAAAATCTAAAGGTAAAGATTATGTAATGGGATTAAAAGATAGTAAAGTATATTTATTAGATTTAAAAGATTCTGGTAAATCAGTAGCTGAATTTAATTCTACTTATATAGCAGATAGTTATAATTCTGCATTTATATATTATACTGATGCTACTACAGGTGAAATTGTTATTTATAATTTAATTACAGGTAGTAAGAAATCTGTCGCTGCTGATGTTTTATTTGTTACTCATTTAAATTATATTGTTATTAAAGAAAATAATAAAAATAATTATTATAATGATTCATTTAAATTAATTTATTCTGAGGAGGCTTAATATGGAATATATAAGACATAAAAGACTTTTAGCATTAATAGGTTTAATTACATTATTTTTAGGTACTATATTGCCTTATTTGTCTTTAAATATATTTGGATATAAACAAAATGTTGCTTTAATAGGATATTGGGAAGGTAAGATAGTAATACTTCTTATAATTGCTAATGCATTCTTTATATTTAAAGATTATATAGAAAAATATATACCTAGATTATTTGAAACTAATATAGGTAAAAAATTAGCACGTATTACTAATCAAAAATTATCTTTAATACCAACTATATTAATAGTAGTTTTTGTAATATATTTAAATACACAATTTGATTATAATAGTGAATTTTTAAAAAATGGTCTTGGATTTTATTTACTTTGGTTAGGTGTTATAGCACTAGTAGGTCATGCTATACTTTATAAAAAAAGTGATATTCCTAAAGAAATAAAATCAGTAGGTAATGATTATCAAGTTCCTGTTCAAAAAACAGTTGCACCTCAAGAAATAAATACAACTGTTTCAGAAACACAAACAAATAATAATTCAAATCCAATAGCACAAAATACTGAACAAGTTACAAATGAACCTCAACCATTTAATCCAAATGCGTCAGTATTTGATAATACTACCCCACCTATAAAAACTAATCAAGTAGAATCTACAACTATAAATAATAAAAAATATTGTCCTAAATGTGGGGCAGAAGTAAATAGTGGCGTAACTCGTTGTCCTATGTGTGGCAATAATTTATAGGCGATATTATGTTTTGTAGTAATTGTGGGAATAAATTATCGGGTAGTGAAGACTTTTGTACAAATTGTGGTACTAAAGTAAATAAAATAAATGAGGTAAAAGAAGAAAATAAAAAACCAAAATCTTCAAAGAGAGTATTACCTATAATACTAATAGTTTTAATAATTATTACAGTATTAATTTTATTAATTATATTTATATGTAGTAAATTTACTAATAAAAAAGAAGAAATAAAAGATACTAATACTGATAATGAAGAAATATCTTATACTTATGATTCTTTAGGTAATACAAAATTTATTGATGGAACTTTTAGTACTAAAGTAGTTAAATCAACTGAAGATGTTAAAAGTGCTTTAAATGAAATAAAAGATAAAATAGGAATAAAAGATGTAGATAAAGAATTAAAATTAGATTATGAAGAAACTTCAGAAGATATTACATTTTATAGATTTAATCAAGTATATAATGATATAGAAGTATTAGATAAAAATATTATAGTAAGTGTAGATTCATCAGGTACTATAACCAGCTACAGTGGTTATTTAGAATCTGATATTAATATAGATACTACTCCTAAATTAGAAGAAGCAAAGATAGAAGAAATTGCAAAAAACGAATTAGGAGAAGAAGCTAAAATAATAGATAAAAAACTATATATTAAAGCATCAGAAAATGATAATTTAATATATTTAGTAAATGGATATTCTAAAACAAAAGCTTTAAAATTAGAAATAGATGCTAATAGTGGAGAAATTATATCAACATCACCATTATTAGATGCTGCAACTAACTATGAATATTCTGGAGAAGGTTTAAATGGTAAAACATATAAAATTAATTTAGAAGAATATTATGATATAGATGAATTAAAAACAAAATATAGATTTTATGATTCAAAGAGAAATATCGCTGTTGCAGATTATAGTCTAATAGGTGATGTACTTGCAACATTTATAAGTGCTCTTCCAGGAGCTTCACCATATTCAGTAGATATAGAAGATGGAAAAATTAAAATCCCTTGGTATAATAATTCTATTGTTTATGAAGCTGTAAGTGCAATGGCTAACTTTGAGACTATTTATGATTATTATAAAAATGTATTAGGAAGAGATTCATATGATAATAAAGGTAGCAAAATAATAGTAAATATAGGAATTACAGATAAAACATTTACAAATGAAGATTTAAATAATGCATTTTGGTTTAATTTAACAAAACAAATGTATATAGGATATTTTAATGGAAAATCATTAACTGTTGCTTTAGATGTTTTAGCACATGAATTTACTCATGGAGTTGTTAATAGCATTACAAAATTTTCATCATCTCAAGATAAAGCAAATAAAGATAAAGCTTTTGAAACAGGTGCTTTATCAGAAGCTTATCCTGATATTATGGGTGCCTTAATCGAAGGTAAAAATTGGACTATGGCAGAAGATGTAGAAACATTAAGAGATGGAAAAAATCCTGAAGAATATAAAAATCCAAGTAAGAAAAATGGAGAATACTATTATCCAGATGGATATTTAAAAAATGGTATTACTCTAGAACAATTCTTAAAAAATAATGAATTAGATGGTGTTCAAGATTATGATAATGGTGGTATACATAAAAATGCTAATGTAGTTGTACATGCTGCTTATTTAATGTATGAATCTGGAGCATTTAAAAATCGTGAACAAATGGCAAAAGTTTGGTATAATTCATTATTTTACTTATCTTCTAGATCAGATTTTGAAGATTGTGCACTAGCTGTAATAAAGTCTGCTAAAAATTTAAAACTAAGTAATTCTTCTATACAAAAAATAACACAAGCTTTTAAAGAAACTAATATGTTAGAAAGTGAAGAATATAAAGTAAGTGGTAAAGTAACTTATGGAGAAACACCTGTAAATAAATGTGAAATAAAAATATATTCAACGTTAGATAATTCATTAATAACAACTATAGAAACTACTAAAGATGGTAAATATGAAACATTATTAAAAACAGGAAATTATAAAGTAGTTGCAAGTAAAGAAAATTTAAATACATATGAAGGTAATCTCGTTATAAAAGATAATACTACTTATAATATAGATTTAGGTAAAAAAGAAACAACAGATAACGAAGAAAAAGAAGATAGTGAAGATGATACTAAAGAACTTACTAAAGTATGTAAATCATCTAATTGTATAAATATAACTGTATATTTTATAGCATCAGGAGATAATAATAACATAAAAATAGATAATGAAACATTTGCTTTAGAAAAAGGAAAGCCTTTAAGTAGTGGAATAATTGTAAATACAATAAATAATTATTTTAAAACAGAATTTATAACAACAAATGGAGAATCTTTCTATATTAATTTAGGAGGAGTACAAGCTGAATTTGCATGGTATTATCATGATACAGAAACAAAATTCAAATGGGATCAACCATTATATGAAGATGTAGAAATAGAAATGAAATTACTAAATGGATTAATAGATAATGATTTAATAAAAGACATATATGATATGTTTAATTAACGAATTATGATAATAAAAATTCTAATAAAAATAATATGTTCAATTCCATTAATATTAATTTCATTATATTTTATACCATTCTTAGGTATATGTTTAACTATACTTAGATACTTTGTATATGATAATAAAAGTAAAAAAAATACATCAATAATACTACTAATAATAGGTTTATTAATCCTAATACCTAAAATACTATCTAACTTTACATTCTCAAATAACATACCATATTTAAATAAAATAATAACAAATAATATATATAATACAAACTTTATAAAACTATCAAAAACACTAATTATATTAGGTACAATACTATTAATAATATCAATAGTATTTACTAAAATATTAGAAAAGATAGATATATTACTATTAAAATATTTTAAAGAACTAAGTAATAGAGATTACGAAATAGCTCAAAAAAATGATATGCAAATGAGAATAAAAAGAGAAAAATCTAAAAGTACACGAGTAGTTCATTGCCCATATTGTGGTGCAGATAATATGATAACTGAAAGTGTAGGAACATGTAAATATTGTAGAAGGAAACTTAAATAAATCACCCCAACTATTTGTTGGGGTATTTTTTTCACAATTTATGACATAATAAATATGAAGATAGCAAAGAGTTATCGCAATACTTTTTTCAATGAAAAAAGACATTAATAAATATTTATTAATGTCTTTTTTCAATGAAAAAAGACATTAATAAATATTTATTAAAAGAAAAGAGGAGTAATAATGAATAGAAATCAAAGAATAGTAGTAAGTATAGTGGGGATAATAATTGTAACGCTTGTATTAATAGGAATAACATACGCATATTTCATGACTAAGATAATAGGTAATTCAACATCAACAAGTATATCAGGAACATTAGCCAATTTAGAGTTAACATATGGAGACGGAAAAGGTATAGTAACAAAAACTAACATGATGCCTGGAGAAACACTAGAAAAAACATTCACAGTAAAAAATACAGGTTCAGTTAAAGTAGAAAATTACGCAGTTATATTTGAAAATTTGACTAACACGTTAACAAGAAAGGGAGATTTAGTATATACATTGACTTGTACAAGTAGTGATGATAATCCATGTAATGGAGTAAAAGGAGCATCATTCCCATCAACAAATAGTCCAATAATTTTAAATTCAATAGAGCCAACTGTAACACATTCATATACACTAACAGTGACATATAAATACTTAGATAATATAGACCAAACAGATGATATGGGAAAGAAATTTGAAGCCAAAGTAAATATCAAAGATGGCAAAAATACAACAGCTACAGAATTCCCATATATATTAGCAAATAATGTATTAAATAATGCCAAATCAGGTATAAACGGAACAACATTCAAAGAAACACCATCATCAAGACCAGGCATTGATTCTTCTGATCTTAGTAGAGAAGTAATTTTAGGTAACTATGGTATTGATTGGGCTAAATCTAATGACAAATATTACATTTATGGTGATAGTTACACATTTGATGAAAAAAAAGGGACTTATACTTTAATCAATCCCAAAATTGTTCCAGGATCTAGTGCCGGTTCTGTATTGAGTGGAAAATATGTTCAAAATGAATATGGTGGTCCAAATGCTAATCCCTCCAATTGGTCTACAAACCTTGCAAGTATTTCTAAAATAACATCAATAACAAATAGTTTATTTCGTTTTGATTACTATAGTATAGAATCAACAAATAAAAGCACGGAAAATATATTATCAAAAATGAATGATAGTTTAGGAGTATCATATTACTATAGAGGTGGAGTAGAAGATAATTATATTAATTTTGCTAATATGTGTTGGAGAATCGTAAGAATAGAAGGCGATGGAAGTACAAAGATAGTATTAGAAGACTCAACTCAAAAATGTGAAAACTCTACATCAAAATCTAATGCAACAATAAGTGATAGCTTAGATAACTTTTTAACAACTAAATTATCATCATATCAATCTTCCTTAAAATATGATACTTGGAAAAAGGAGAAATATTATGCAATATTTAAAAATTATTTCATAAATAATACTTTTGATAGTATTTTTGGAGATATTGTTAGTTCAGATAATGCATATATAGGATTATTAAATGCAACTGAAGTTTCATATGCTGGCTTCACAACATCATTTGAAACAAAAGCAAATTATCTTTGTACAGGTGGTCCTTGGTTAATAATGGCTCGAGGTGCTTGGGATGAATTGGCAGTTGACTATGAAATAAATTATACATTTGGCGCTAAATCAAGACCAGCAGTAACATTAAAGAAAGATATAGCGGTATCTGGTCAAGGAATTAAGTCAGATCCATACGTAGTACAGTAATTAAAGCATCAAATTATTTTTGGTGTAGGGATACTTATTTCTTTTCTATTCATTGTAAGTATTCCTTAGGTTAACCTAAAATAGTTTTAGAATCGCATAAAATTTTATGCGATTTTTTTAAAATATATAAATTCTTAAAATTTGTACTCCAATTTTAAAAAAGTATATAAAAGAGATAAAGAATCTGAGCAATTTTTCGCTCTAAATTTAAAAATCAGTGATTTGACTAAAAAAATACAGTTTGGTAGTATGAAAACTGATACATCGAACTGTGTAATAGATGACTTCCATTCTTTTTAAGAAAGGGAGTGGTAATTATGAGTGAAAAAATTTTTTTGCAAGTAATTATATTAATTCTTTTATATTT
>CANRPF010000025.1 GCA_947632375.1 uncultured Bacilli bacterium | reverse complement strand
AGAAATTTATTGAAAAAGTGGCAACAAAAATTATAAATTTGGTAAAGTAAGTGAGAGACAAATTACAATTTGTACGAGTAAAATTTTTATAAAAATGTCAATTTACTATTCAATAAATATCAAAAATATGTTATATTATTATTAGCAACGGAAGATTATATAAATTCTTTCGTTATTGGAAAAGAGTTGTAGATAACTACGACACTCGCTCCATTGACAAATCTGTTCGAACTTTTCGAACATTAATAATATATTTTATCTCCATTTAGAGATGATTTTTTATGTAATAAAAAATCCCCCACAAGATATTTTGATATACTTATCAAAATTCCTAGGGGATTAATTATTTTGGCATTTTTTACCTTCTATTTTATTTATTACCAATGGTAAAAATATAATTTTTTTAATATTATATGTGGCAAATATATTTTTTTCAATTCCATATCTTGCATGAATAAAAGTTACATTTGCTTCATTTGATGCTTCTAAATCTTTTTTAGTATCACCAACATAATAACCATTTGTTTGATTGTTTCTTTTAAGCATTAGTTTTATAGCCTCACTTTTTGTAATATTATAACTTGCAGTACCTATATAATCTTTAAAATATTGTTTTAAATTTGATGTTTCAAGAAATATTTTAGCATATTCATCATTATTATTAGTAACAATGCCTAAAGGATATTTTTGACTTATTTTTTTTATAGTTCTCTTTATTCCCAAATAAAATTTAGTTTTTCCTTCTTTTAATAATTTCATTGTTTCATTATTTATTTGTTTTAAGATTGCTTCCCTTTTTTCTTTTTCTAAATTTGGCATATAATGCACAGCATTTTCACTCAATGATAACCCCATACCTGTTTTTACCGTTTCCTTACTTATTTTGTTTATATTATTCATATTAGATATAATATTAATTGTAGCTTGATAGGTAGCATCTATTGTGTCCCATAATGTTCCATCTAAATCAAATATTATCATCATAATTTTAACCTACTTTCTTTAGTATTTAATTTTTACCAAAAATTATTTTTCTAACTCAAAAGTAATTTCTAACATCAATTTTCTAAAAATATTTTAACATATAATCTTAAATTTTAGGAACATTAAGGAGAATTTGTATTAGATTCTATTAAAAATTAATATTTTATATATTAAATCATTATGAGTGAAAGTTGTAGATATCTTCCACAATCGCATTTTGTATTTTAGTCGAACTTTTTAGTTCGTTTTTTTTGTTGCCGAAAAGTTGCCGAATAAATTGATAAAATAATTTTCTATAATTCGAAAAAGTATAGTGAACGAAAAGTGAACGAAAGCATTAATAATATTTTTCATATTTAAAGTTGTAGATTATTATCGCTCAACATGATTTTATTCCGTATTTACGGTATTTTTTATTTATTTCTTGTATTTATAGAACCAAATATGATAAAAAACGAAATTTTTATATAAAATTTGGTATATAATGATAAAAATATCAATTGAATATTTATTTTATATATTAAAAGTATATGCCTTTACTTACTTCAAAATATAATATTACTTATTGTTCGTTCTTAGAATGATTAACCTAATTGCATTTAACATAGATGGGATTGTAATTACTATAAGTGATATAATTAAGATTAAATCAAACTTTAAATTTGATACACCATATTGTAATTCATATTGGTATTCATAAATTGTACTAGGAATTAATATTATTATAATTATCATCTTTATTAAAGAACTTATACAAGAATATATTAATCCTTTTTTTATTTTACCATCTGTTACTAAATAATCACTAAATTAATCTTACCAAATTTCCTTGTATCTATCAAATTAAATTGATTTTATTTTTATAAGTTTTTATATTCCCTTAGACAAACAACCATACCTAATTATCTATTTTGTCATAAATTATAAGTGAAATAGCAAAAAGCTATTTCTAATTTAACTTTTGAAAAGCTAAATAGAAAGGAGAATATAATTTGCATAAAAATAAAATAATAATTCTTATATTCTTTCTTATTGCTATTGTTTTAATGGCCGTTGGGTATTCAACTTTTGCTACCGATTTTACCATTAACGGAACTGCAGAAATTACCGGTATATGGGATGTCAGAATTACAAATATAACCGCTACCCAAGTAACTGATGGTTGTGATGCCGGAACACCAACCTTTACTAAAGATTCTATTAATTTTTCGGCTAAACTTAATAAACCTGGCGATGAAATTATTTATGAGGTTACAATAGAAAACTTAGGAACCATTGATGCTGAATTGCAAACGATAATATTCACAGAAGAAATTGATGGAATTGAAGAAATTAACTATACAACATCTGAACTAAAGAAAGACTTAAATGTTGGTGATTCAACTACTTTCAATATTATAGTGACATATGTTAAAAATTCCGAAAAAATTCCAGATGTTAAAACAAAAACATTAACGGGGATAATTCAATATGTTCAAAAAGAAAGTAATTAACAATAAACAATTATTCTTTATTTTAATCATTTATACTATAAGTCATATATTATTTTATACTAATAATTTTTATATTAATTTTTTAAAACCTTTCTTTTGGTTAATTATTTTAATAGTTTTTTATTTCCAAAACTTAAAAATATCCAAGAAAAATGAAATTAATATTACTTTAACTATATCTATTATCTTTTTTATATTTTATCTAACTAGTGGTTTTATTTTTGGCTTTAATAAAGATTATTCTAATCATTCATTAATTGACTTTTTTATAAATGTATGGAAATTTATCATACCAATATGTGGTATTGAAATAATACGCTATAAACTTCTTAGAAGCAATAAAAATAACTTAGAATTTAGGGCTTTAATAACAATTATTATTATATTAAGTGACATTAATTTTAAAGCCCTTTTTCTTTCACATAATATCATTCTTTTCCATTATTTAACTTCAATAATTATACCTATTATAGCCCAAAATATTTTATTTACTTATTTATCTTTAAATTCTTACTATAATATTCCAATAATTATTAAAATATTTAATGAAATACCTAAAATTATTTTGCCAATTATTCCTTATAGTAATTGGTTTATTGAAGGTTCTTTTGCCATAATTAAAGTTTTAATAATTTACTATTTATTTAGATACTTTATATTTAGTAAAAAACACATAAAACATTATAATAAAAGCATAGCACTTTATCCATTAGCTATTATTACGTCAATTCTATTAGTATTATTCATGCTTGGATTATTTAAATATAAACCTATCGCTATTTTATCAAATAGTATGAATCCTACTTTTAAAAGAGGCGATGTTGTCATATATAAAAAAGAAAAAAATATAAAACCTGGTAATATTATTGTATTTCAATATCAAAATCAAATTATTGTACACCGAGTTGTAAGTATAAATGAATTTTATGTTACAAAAGGAGATGCAAATAATAGTGTTGATTATATAAAAGTAAAAAAGGAAGATATAAAAGGTGTTTATCAATTTTCTATAAAATATTTAGGGTATCCTTCTATTTGGTTAAATGAATTTCTTACGAAGGGGGATTAAATGCAAGAAAAAAGTAAAAAGATAAAAATATTATTTATTTTAAGCATTATTCTTTTAGTAGGATTTCTTTTTTTAGTAGCAATATATATTAATAAAAATATTCAGAATAACAAAATATATCAATTAGAAAATAAAACATATTATGAAGTTACTTTAAATCCTAACAATTATTTTTTAAAAGATAAATTAGAAGCTGATAATTACTATATTGCAAATTCAATTAAAAATATTGATATTTATTTTGATTACTATTTAAAAAACAAAACTAAAGAAAATATTAATTATTCTTATGATGTAACCGCTACTATCAAGAGTTATGCTGATAATGGTACTAAATTGGTTTGGACTAAGGATTTTAATTTAAAAAATATAAATAATATAAATGAAAAAGAAATTAAAATAAATGAAAATTATAAATTAGATTATCAATATTATGTTAATTATGTTAAATCTTTTCAAGAATATTATAATATTAAAACTGAAAGCTATTTATATATAAAACTTAATATAAAAATTAATGATAAAGTTAATCCTTATGTTGAATTAACTATTCCTATTAACGAGGATATTATAGAGATAACTCTAAAAGAAGAGAATTCTTTTCTAAAAAATAATAAACAAAATATTAATCTAAAGATAGTAATAGTCTTTATTTTTCTTACTATAACAATTGTTTATTTAATAAATAATTTATTAAATAAACATAATGAAAAGGCTATTTTAAAAGCCTATGATGATATAATTATAACTATTCAAAATATTCCTGATATTAATATAGATAATGTAATATATTTATCTAGTTTAAAAGATTTAATAAATATAGTCATAAATAATAATGCTAATATATTTAATTATAAGAATAACTATTATGCTATTATAGATAATATTTATTATATTTATAAATATGAAAAAAATATATAAGAAAAATCATTTCAGTTATCTATAAAAATTTTAAAGTATGATTAATTAATCAAGTATTTGTCAATTAAAATGTTAATTTTTACTTAATATTGGAGAAACTACTTACATATTGTTGTAAAATAAAAAAAGAAAGGATATGAGTAATTATGGGCATAACTGCTACGTTAACTTCGCAATCATCATTGATAAGAGTACTCGATAATAATCAAATATCATTAGAACTAAATAAGCCTATTAGCAGTGCATCATTTAAATTAATTTTTGATGAGAAAGTATTCAAATATCTTGAAGGTTCAGTTGTTAGCTTACTTAAAACTAACAAAGTTGATACTTCTACTCCTGGTGAAATTATCTATGAAGGTAAAATTAATGGAGGCCAAGGTTCAAAAAAGATCGGTTTTACTTTTAAAGCTTTACAAGAATCAAAAACAACTACATTTAAAATAACTAATTTGATTTTAGACAACGAACCGACTAAACAAGAACCCGAATTAATATTAAATACCTTACCATTCCAAATAACAGGTGCTGAAGCTGAAAAGGTAGTAGATGATATTCATTATAATGATGAAGAATAGAATAAAAAAGACTAAGTATTTTTGATGTGAAACCTAATTAGTAGACGTTAATAAAAAAAATTAAATTACGATTTCGAAAGCAATAAAAACTAACTCAAAATAGTTAGTTTTTGTAGTTTTACAATAAATTTACATATTTTTTCCATAATTTAATATTTTGACAATGTAACGACAATTTTTTTATAAATAAATTGTTTTTTTATGAAATACTACGATATAATTTATATAAGATAGGAGAAGTATAAATGAATAACAATTTATCGAATGTTAACACCTATGAATTAGACAATCTAGATTTGTCACCAGAACAAATTTTAAATTATTGGACACCAGAAAGGAAAAAGAACGCAATTGCAATTGACACATTTTTTGAGCCAGAAGTTGGTCTTGTAGAAGGTGAAAATGCTACAACAACTGAGCCAAAACAAGCTGACTTAGCTAAAAGGCCTTTTGAAGCTGGAGGAAAATTATTTTTTACTTTAGACAATAAAGACTTTGTCGGAAGTGCAAGCATCGTAGGACAAAGTAATATTCTTTTAACAGCAGCTCACTGTGTTCAAGACAGCAAAACAGGAGATATCGCTGAAAACTTTCTTTTTTCTCGATGCTATACAGGTGAATTATCATCAGAAGATATTGCTTTTAAAAAAATAGTTTTAAAAGACAATTGGGTAAAAGAGAAAAGCCGTAGATGGGATTATGCCTTTGCAATTCTGTCATCAAATTCTAATGTCTCAAAACCCCTTCAATATGCTGTAAATATGGACTTAACAAATAAAACTGTAAATGCATTTGGTTATCCCGGCAATTTTTTTGAAGGCGCTCAAATGGTTTTTATAAATGGCGCTGTAAGTAAATCAGGAAACAACTTATGGAGACTACCTGGTAATAGAATGCTTACAGGTTGCTCAGGAGGTCCATGGGTTTTAGAAGACAATGAAACAGTTGTAGGTTTAAATGGCGCATCAACAACTTTAAAAACACCTAATGTTTTATTATCCCCTTTATTTGATGATGAATTTGAGAGCCTATATCAATACACTGTCTCTCTAACAAAGGAGAATAAATAATATGAGAAACGTACGTTACTTTAAACTTTTAAATGGTGGAGCCTTCGTAGCTCAAATTGTAATTGAATATCGCGAAAAACAAACTGATGGCGAAGGAGATGTCAGCTATGAAGCGCAATGGAAAACTTGGTTTACACCAGGATACAGAGATATCTTACAGTTTGCTGAAAGAACAGTTGATTTATTACATGATTCACCTATTCCAGATGGTTCTCAAGTAAGAATAAATGTCTTCGTAGCTGCTGGAACAAGTGAACCGGCATCTGAGCAATTTGTTTATGATAAAAAAAGCGGATCTATCGCCTGCTATAATATCACAGGAACAACATTAAATAATGAAGTATCACTATTATATTACCAATAAAATCTATAATAACTTCAAGAATTATACATTTGGAGTATAATTTTTCAAAATTAATTAAAAGTTATAGTCCGAAGGACTATAAAATATAAATCATCTCTATATAGAGATGATTTTTTTGATATAAAAATTCCTAAAAGATTTATTATCAGTCTTTAACTAAAAGAATATTTTAATTTTCATCCTTTTTACCTATTTCATTATTAATAACATAATTAGAAACTGCTCTAAAATTTTCATCATATGGATAAACTTGTTGATCAAATAAAAGCCACATAGTAGACCAAGAATGACCTTTTTTAAGTAATTCATGAACTCTTGTATTATTCATTATTGTATTATCTTCTTGTTTATCTAAATCAACACAACTTTCTTCGTCATACAATTTACATTGTAAATCACATTCTAATTTATCACACTGATATGCAAACATTGATTCTTTAGTTTTATGAGCATCAAATTCTAAAAATAATTCTTCAATTTGATTTCCATCTAACAATTTATTTAATATTTTATGTACAGCATCATGTTCCATTTTCTCTTTTTCTTCATTTGATATTTGAAATTGAGTTAAATCACCAATTATAGTTTCCCCAAGTTCATGAACTGCTAACATGTATATAACTTTCATAATATCAACATCATATTCATATTCTGATTTCATAGCAATCGCTAACATTTGGACTCCAAAAATATGCTCAGCAATACTCTCTATTCTTTCTCTTTGAACATTCCAATCTTTCCAACCTGTTCTAATTGTATTCTTTAGTCTATTACATAACACATAATAATTAACGACATTTTGTTCTTTAGACATATAGTTCCTTCTTTCTTAAAATTATTATAACATTTTAGGCATATGTTTCTAAATATAGTATAGTTTGTTATTATGACTGATGTGTCTTTTTAATTAATATGTATATATATACCAATTATTTATTATTGTATATGTTTTATTTCCTTGACTAGGACCATAACCACGATCTAAGTTATAATAAAGAGCAGCAATAAAAGTATTGAATGTTTCATCTTTGGAAGCATAATACTCATAATCATTAGGAACATAATAGTATCCAAATTTGTAGCTGTCATAATAATCATCTGATGTATTATATAATTTATAATTTTCAGTTAATTCTTTTTCTATGTTGTTTACTATCAAATTTTCATTGCTATCATAAATATATATCATTACTCTTTCTATATTTTTATAATCTTTTAAATAACTTAACTTTGAAGTAAGTGTATTTATTAACTCAACCCTATTTTCTGTATCTTTAACATAAAATAATAGTTCTAAATCTTCTTCTTTTAATATTTCATCTAAAAACTCATTTATATTATTTTGTGTTATTTTTTTATTAAAACCATTTTGTAAAATACTATTTATAATATCATCTTCAATATTTCCATTATAAGTTTTCCTAACTTGAACATAATCAATTTTTGATCCAACAATATTGCTAAAATAATCACCAATATAATAATTTATATCTTTTAATTGAGCATTATCAGAAATAATACCCTTTCTATCAACTACAGTAATTTTTTTATTATCTTTAGAAAAAGCCGCAATATATGGAATATTATAAGTTGTTCCATTACCTAATATATCTGTATGTTGACTATAATCTTCAGCTCTATAATAATTACAATCTTGACTATTAAAATTTAAATCATATTTATTATTAATAAAATCTACCATTTTTTGTATTTCTTTTACTTTAGTTTCATTATACTTTTTAATTTCATAATTTCTTTGTAATTTAATTATTGAATAATCTATAACACATATACTACATGATAATAATATTATCAACAATAATGGACTAATAATAGCTTTTTTAAGTGTTTTTCTATCTATTTTTTCTCTTTTAATATTTAACTTTTTAAATTTATTTACTTCTAATGCTTTTAAAATTATACTTATCAATAGCATAATTGCATAACTTACAATTGCACTAAAAAATATAACTAATATTAAAATTATTCCCCATTCTAAATTATTTATAATAATACATGAATAACTCCAAAATATTATACTACTTAAAATTGATGATGAAATAATAGTAAATAATATACTCCAATCTTTGTTATGTTTTGTTTTAATTGATTTAACTAAAAAAATTATTTGTGTAATAAGCAATAATATACACCATATTATAAAACAATAATAATACATATTTTACCTCGTATAATATATTAATTATACAATAAAAGAAAAAAATTTTATATATCAAAAGATTGATTTTTTTCTTTAAAAGTTTTTATATATCTTTTTCTCATAACAGGCAAAATATGCGAAGCAACTTCTATAGATACATCATTCATACTCATTTTTGAAGTATCTAAAAAAATCATAGAATCAACACTATCAGCAAATAATCCTTGTAGTGAATTTAAACAACTATTATATTCCTCGATATTTTCTTGATTCAAAAAAGATCTTTTTTCTAAAGCTAAACTAGAAGTATAATCTCTTTTTAAAGAAGTTAACGAATCAGCATAAGTCACTACCAAAAAATCAATTAATTGCTTAGATAGTTTTGAATATTTTTCTTTGGCATTTAAATATATATTTTCTGGCATATCGCCTCTTATTAAACGTCTATAATTCCATATTTGTCTATCATTTAAAGATCTATCAATTAAAATAATTTCTTTTTTTGTAGAAATAGCTTTTTGTAATTGTTTATATATTTCTTCAAATATCGCTAAATCTCTATCTGAATAGCTCATATTATCAAATTTACTTCTTAATTCTTCTTTATAATATTTTGAAGTTGTAAATTCTTCTATTAAAGAAACATCAAAGCCACCTTTTTTAAAGAAATCATATAAATTATTTATCGTTGTAGTTTTTCCTGTTCTAGGTGTACCTGTAAATTCTATAACAAAAGGTTTAGAAAGAGTTACTAATGATTTTAATCTTTGTAATTCAATCTTCCCGGCATGTAATTTTCTTAATTTTGCATAACAATCTTGGTCATCTACAAAAATTGTATCTTTTAAATATAAATCTTCTTTTTCATAAAATACTTTATCTAAAATGTCTTTTAACTTCTTAAATATAGGCAAATCTTTATCTTCTCCTAATATTAAACTTTCATAAATACTTGTATAATACCATTTTTGTGCTTCTTCTCCTCTTTTAAAAGCACCAAAGTCTCTTTTTCCACTTTTTTCAAATTTTAAAAATAAATCTTCTAAATTGTTTATTTTATCAGCACATATAACTAATTTATTTCTAAGAGGAAGTTTTTTTGTTTCTTCAATTGTATGTTTTTTTCTATCTTCCCAAGATAGTGATTTATCAGGTTCAGAAGCACCCATTACTAAGTTAGCAATATCCTTACCAAATTCTTTTTCAATATCTTGAATAGTATATTTTGTATCTTCTACAACATCATGTAAATAACCCGCTGCTACAACATTATCATCATATCCAAATGATTCCAAAAGTTCCCCAACTCCAATCGGATGCATTATCATTGGTTTATCAGGTTCACTTTTTCTAATTTGTCCCATATGTGCTTGTATTGCAAACATTTTTGCTTTTTCTTTAATATCCATAATTCCATTTGCCTCCATATATTTTACTGCAAACCCATATTTATTCTTTATCAATTTTGCTACATTTTTTTTTAAATCTTCAAAATCTTTATCTTCGCAATAAACTTTAGCATAACCATTAATTCCAAATTTTTTAGATATATGTTCATATGCCTTATTAATTATTTCGTCTAATTTTAAATTAGGATAATGTGTAATTGTGTAAGCATGAGTCCTTTTTAATGTCGAAATTATATCAGTATTTCTATCCGCTGATAAAATAATTTTTCCATAATTACTTCTTGGTTCGTATTCTAAGCTTGCTCGATGATCTTCTATTGCTTCCTTAATTATTTTTCTTTGTTCATCCGTAAAAAAATCTTTCATCTTTTCATCTTCATAAAATAATTGTGCAGATAATATTTCATGATTATCTTTATCAATATGATGAGCTAAATCATGAAATGCCGCTATTACATAAACCATATCTAAATTAATATTATCATATTGCTTTGCAAAATTAATACTTCTTTTAATAACATATTTTATATGTTCAATTCCATGTCCAGAATCATTTTTTTGATATATAGGAAATATATTATTTTCGATATATTCCTGAATCTCTTTACTTACCTGCATTAATCCAAACCTCCCTATTATATATTAATATCTTTCATAATCCATTTAATATCTTCAATTGATTTACTAATATTAAATCTTCCATTACCTACCGGATAATAAACAGAATAAAATTTATATGTTTTACCATTTATTTTCTTCTCAAAAAGTTGCTTTCTTACCTCTGAAACTGATATTTTTTTATTTAATACAATAGAACTTACTTGATTGCCAAATAAAATAATTACTTTAGGATTAATTATTTCAAATTCTTTTTCTAACAAATGCAAATATTTTTTATAAACATCATCAGGTAACTCCCTAGCATCTATTTGTGTACACTTACCTAAATTAGTAATAAAATATTTATGATTTTCTACATCTTTGTAAACTTCTTCAGCAAATTTTTCCGTCCATTCTGTACCTTTAATTTCTTTTATTTTTATATAGATGTCTCTATCCATTAAATTTAGTTCAAAAAATAAATCCCATATGTTCTTTGTACCTATCCATGGAGATTTAATACCTTTCCAATTTTTTGAAGATGCAATATTTCGTCCGGTTGGATTCATAAAAACAAAACAAACATTTGGATTATTTTTACAACCACCATTATAAATTGAATCTAATTCTTTAGCTCCATATTTTAATTGAAGTTTATCATATTCAATTTTTAAATCTTCTAACTGCATTAAACTCACCAATTTAATTTTATCATAAAAATATATATTTCCCGAAATATTTAATATAAAAACACTTATATTTTTGTATTATATCTTATGTTTTGATTTAAATCGTGTTTAAAACCAAATAATAATTAATAATTACAAAAACGACTATTGAATAGTCGTTTTAAGGTATTAACAATCTAAAAAGCATCAGTTAACTTTTTAGTAACTCTTGTTTGAACTTCAATATAATATTTTGCTTAAGCAGCACTTAAATCTTCAATCTCCCATTTATTAAATTTAGCTACAATATCAGCATATTTGTTATATAAGTTGAATAATTTTTAAATAAAGTATAATCTGTTGGATTTGAATTATATTTATAATAATTTCTTACATTTTTATTTAAACATTGAATTTATTTGTATTTTGTAACCATTCGTTACATGAATTATATTCAATAGAGCTAATAGGTAATCCTAAAGATAATCTTTTAACTAAATTATATTTATTTATAACATTTTTCATTAATTGACTAGAATCTTGATCATAAAAATCCATATTAAGCCATACATTACCTTGTCTAGTACCAGATAGATAGACTTCAGTTGGACATATTCCTTGTTCCCAAGAATCAACATAACCTTCTAATGCGCTTTCAACTAATGAAGCTTGTTTAAATTCATATAAATTTGGAATATATTGTTTTATTGGCTCAATTGAATTCACTATTGTTCTAAAAGAATTAATTTGAGCTAATCTTTCTATAGGATTCAAATTATAATATTTTTCATATAGTTTTTTACTTTGTAATATATAAACGATAAAATCATGAGTTGGAATTTCTTTTGTTAAAATCCCTTTTAAAAAATTTGGATTTTTTATGGCTTGTTCTATCATAAGACATGCTTTTATTAATCTAGTTTCAATTGAATTATCTGATTTATTATCGCTTTGTTTATTTTGAAATGCATGCTCTATTTCATGCAATATAAACTGAGTAATAGTCAAATTTCTGAACATAATTTGTTCAAAAGAATGAAATAATTGATCATAATAACTTTTATTTTCTATAACTATTTTTATAGATTCAAAATCAATTACCATTTCTTTTCTTATAGTACTATAAGCAGCACAAACAACTCCATTATCATTTTTTTCTAAGCTATTAGTATAATAAACATTTCGAATATAATTATTAAGATCTTTTTTCTTTACAACAATTTCTATTATTTTATTAATAAATATTTTATCTACCAATCTTCCATTAATAGAATAATCATAAATAAGTTTTAATATTTCTAATTCCATAAAAACCACCATATTAAAAAACAATCCAAAAGGATTGCTTATATTATTTTTGTAACTCCAACCCCCATTGGTAGCTAAAATATAGCATAAATAAAGTGAAATGTCAATTTTATATTAATTTTTTTCATCAAGCTTTAATTTCTTTTGCATACTATCTAAATTATGATTTTTATTAACTAATTCTAAACAATTATCAATTCGTTCAACTAAACCAGGTAAAGGTAGTTCACCTTTTATGTTTTTTAATAGTTCTATTATCATTGAGTCAATTTGTTTTATAGTTTCCATGTCAAAATCTGAGGAATCAAAACTTATAGTTCTTTGACTTAAATTTTTTGCAATAGCATTTTGTGTAGAATCAGCAAAATTTGCAACTATTATATCACCACTATTTTGAGTATCAGAAGATGATAATAATAAATTATTAGCAGTTCCTAATAACATAGGATTTGTTGTTAAATCAACTTTAACGCCTTTTCTAGAATAAAAATTAGCACGAATACCATTTTTTCTATTTACATCAAATCTGTAAGTACCATTTACTTTTCCATTATTTTTATGTGTATTGATTTCAATAGATCCCATTTCTAAACTATCATCAGGATTTAAAGTTGCTTCAAAATCTATTGAAGAATTATTTTGTCTATTTAATTTATCATACTTTTTTAATATTCTAATGTACCTCATACCTGTATTTAAATCTTCAATAATCTCTATATCATTAAATTTTTTTGTTAGAATATTATCAGTTAAATCAATTAAAATATGATCAAATATAATTTTTTTAACCCAATCTTGAGCTATTTTTGAAAGTTCAATATCTATACTGAAATCATTTGATAAAACATTAAAAGTTGTATTATAAGATATTTGATTTGGATTTTGTAGTGTTACTCTCTTTTTTACTTTTTTTGAAAAATTAATTTGTCCGTTATTTTTGAAAGAAAATTCTCTTTCTGATTTATGAGAAGTCATTGCATGCCAATCAATTCTTCCAAATTCAAATTCAAAATTTACATTTTTCTTTCCTATAATTATATTATTGACTACTAAGTTTTCCTTTATAAGAGGAACATCACCAAAATAAAAAGTATTATTTAAGTCATACCTTAAGCCATATTTTTCTTCCAAATCGTTTAGATCAACTTCATCAATTTTTTGTAAACAACGTGCATCTAATAATTGTTCATACCAACTAGCATTCCAGCTTTTAACATACTCTTCAGCTTTTTTATATTCTTCTAAAACTTTTTCAACAGCTATTGTTTGCGTTTCTTTATCTAATTTTTCCATGATTCCTCCTAATTTGTTTGCTATTATAACACAAAACAAAATAAATTTTAATACATTAAAAAATATTTATCATATTACTTAAAAAATATATGTTATAATAGATAACTAAAGAGAAGGAGGTTTTGTTATGACTAAATTATTTGATATTAAAGGTTATTGGAATATGGATTATGATTGGAATTTTAATAACAAAGATATGTGGGAAGGTAAAATTTTATTACAAGATAATGGATGGTTTGAAGGATTAGTTGTTGATCCAAATAGTTCCTATAAGAAAGATAGGTTTATATTTGGCGTTTATCATCCAGAAAAAGTTATTGACTTATATAAATTTGCACCTTTTAGTGTAAGCTCTCCATTGGTTTTTCATGGAGAAATAGATACTGATGGTTATTATGGACAATTTGAAAGTATTGGATTATTTGGTACAATGCCTTGTGGTAATTCTCATATAATAACTAAGTCTGCTGAAACAATTAGACAAGGAATTGAAGATGAAACAAAAGAATTAGAGGAAAAAATTCAAAAATATAAAGATACTACAATGGATGAAATTACTACTGATTTTTATAAAAACTCTCTAGCTATTAGAAGAACAATGACTGAATCAGTTCTTAGAAATTATGAAGGTAAAGAATTCACACAAGAAGAAATCGATGAACTTAGTGAAGAATTTGAACCGGTTAATGATAGAATTTTAAAATCAACAGAAGAAGAAGCTAAAAAGCTTGCCAAAAAAATGCCAGATACTATGTATGATGATGACGATGATTTTCCATTTTAATAAAAAAAGACAATTAAATCTAAAATTGTCTTTTTTCTTTTTACCAAGAACCGCCGCCACCACCGCCAGAGCCTCCGCCTGATGAACCTCCGCCGGATGAGCCTCCTGATGAACTTCCACCAGAAGAACTACTAGATGAACTATATGACATAACTCTTTGTGCAGATGACATAGTTGTATTCATAAATGTTCCAAATGTCATCATATCAAAAGCATCTGGACTATCATACCAAGAAGGGGCTTGTAATGATATTGCTTCAAATTTTTTAATCCATGTGTCAGAAACACCTAAAACATAAGTATATGGTAAAATATTATAAAAATATGTAGGATTTTCAGTAACCATAGCTTCTAATTTATCTTTTTCTGCAGTTTCTAGGAAATTTTTAAATCCTTTTAGCTTTCCTAAAATTTCATTACCATATTTTGTTCTTTTTGGTAAGTATTTTAATGTAATAATCATACCTAAAACACAAAGTAATCCAATTATATATCCTATTAAATATATTGAATCTTGAAGTAATGTAGGAAGAACTAAAAATGCCCAAGGAACTCCTCCAAACATCGCTCCCCAAAATACACCAACTATTTTTGCTGCAACCGGCGAAGAGCCATTAGATAATGCTAGTAGCCCTCCAAATAATGATGCAAACAATACAGAGAATCCTATTCCAGGAAACAATAAAGCAAAAATGAAAGATTCAGGTTCTCCGTAATTAATAACAGGCGGAATTGTAATCAAACAATAAGTAATAATAATCATTAATACAATTAATAATGATTTAATAAAGGTAGATTTTTCAAATATTTTATTTTTATTTTCTTTTGTATTAATATTAGATAATATTTTTCTCATTGTAATATAAAAATTGTCATATAAATCCATTGATGTTACTTCATTTTCATTATTTTCTATATGATAATTATCTTTAGTAAGTAAAAAACTAGTAAAAGGGTCTTTTGAAAATAAACCATTTAAAAACATTTTTTCATTAATATTATTACCATCATATTCTTTTAATTTAGTTATTTTAAATCCTTTAGATACTGAGAATAAAGATTTTTCTTCTGTTTCAGATATTTTTATATAACCTTTATTAGCTAAATAAATAAGTAAGGATGTAACATCTTTATTATCAGCTTTTCCTTTATATAAAAATCCTACTTCTAAACTATTAAATCCTTCTGGTGGATAAAATTCAACTGTTTCTACAACTTGATCATCACGACCAAATTTATACCATAATAATACTGCAATAGCTAAAAATATAATAGGAATTATAAACATATAATAATCCATTATATTAATTGAAAAACCAGCACCAACAAAATAACCTTCATCAAGTTCACATCTAACTGTTAGAGCTTCACCATGATTAAGTATACCATCATAATTTCCTATTATCTTATTTCCATTAACAGTATAATGAATTTTGCTACTATCAGTAGAACCTACACTTCCTGATGAAAATCCTAATTTAGATGAATCAAAATCTTTTGGCATTGTAATTGTAAAAGTAATATTTCCAATACCTGTATCCCAATCGGTTCCAATTATATTATAATACAACTCATCATAATCTTTCATCGGATCTTTTCCTAAATTATATGTATACTTTATTACATAAGTATGCTCTCCTGTTAACGTTTGATTTTCAGAACCTATTTTAATTTTATAATCTCCTTTTTCTCTTGATACAGAATATTTTGAATCAACACTTACATTTGTTATTTGTGCTTTATTTTTAGTTGTTGTTCCATCTAATCTTGTAATAGTATTTTTTAAAGGAATCGTTCTATAAATTCCATGTTTTGGAGTATTAAAATAAGCAGTAATTGTTTCGGTTATATCTAATGTATTATTTTCATTAACATTAATATTTATATCATACTTATCTATCGTATAAGAATATGTGTCATATGGATAAGTTTTGCTAGGAACATTTGATACTAATGGCGAAGTATTAATAATAAAATTAATTGAAAAACGAAAAAAATAAATTTCACTAACATCATGTCCATTTAAAATACTTATATCAAACTTTTGACTAAAATTACTTGTTCCAGGTTCTACATTATCTGCAATACCGCCCTTTCCAATTAAATTATAATTTTTATCGTAAAAGTAAGCAGTTGATGAATAGTTAAAATTATCTTTAGAACTATTAGCAACTACTCCTACTAATCCAAACTTTTGTGGAGCTAAGTTATCTTTAAATGTAATATTTGAAAAAGATATATTATCAACAGTCAAATTTTTAGTATTATCTTTAACATTTATAAATGGAGTTTGATAGGCTTCAGCTTGTGTATGTATTGGAGATATTATAGTAATAGACAATACGATTAATAATAAATATAACCCCTTAATTATTCTTTTCATAAAAACCTCCACTATAATTCAACTTTTATATTTTCTCTTTCTGATTCATTAGCTTCAAACATTGCTTTAGTTTTATATCCAAATAACTTTGCTACAATATTACTTGGAACCATTTCAACTTTATTGTTATAAATTCTAACTGTTCCATTATAATATTTTCTTGCGTTAGCAATTTCATCTTCTATTTTTGTAAGTTGACTACTTAAATCTTTAAAATTTTCACTTGCTTTTAAATCAGGATAAGCTTCAACTAAAGCCATTATTTTAGTAATATCTTTTGATAATTCTTCATTTGCTTTAATCTTTTCATCATTTGACATTTTATCATAGTCACCATTTCGTAAATTTACAACTTCTTTCAAAGTATCTTTTTCATGTTTTGAATATCCTTTTACTGTTTCAACTATATTTGGAATTAAATCAATTCTCTTTTTTAAATATACATCCATTGTTGAAAACGCTTCATTTACTTTATTATTTAATTTTACAAAACTATTATATGTAACTAATAATGCAATCAAAATAATAACAACTATCGCTATAATTACGTATAACAACATACCGATTCACCTCTTGATTATAATTGTAACATAATTACTATAATTTTAAAATTATCACTTAAATAAATTTTACATTACTATATTAAAATAGTATACTTATCATTAATAATAAGTTATAATACTTTAAAAAATAAATGCAAATGGAGATGAATATATGTTAAAAATATTTTTATATTTATATCCAATAGAAGAATATACAAAAATGTTAATTCACGATAAAAGATGCCTTTTAATATTAAATGAATGTTTAAAAAAAAGATATAGAAATAAAGGTTATCAAGTTGTTTTTGCTTTATATCCTGATAAAAATATATTTGGAATTATTCCAACAAAAGAAGATAAAATTATACTAACTGATGTTACATTCGATGAAGCTTGTGCTTATTATAGTAATGGTACCCCAAAAGAAAATTTTATACCAAAATACCCAAATGAAGAATTTCTATTAAATCAACTTGGTAATATACATGAATTAGTTATTGGTGGCTATCATTTTAAAGATTGTGTAAAAAGAGTTGGAGAAATTGCTTTATCTAAAGGAATAAAAACAACTATAGATTTAGATTTAACTGATTTATTTTTTTCACTCTATAGAAATGATAAATATTTTCAAATAGATTGCTACAATCCAAAAAGGTTTAAAGAATTCTTTTGGTTAAGTTTTGAACAACAAGGATGGGATAAGGAATTTATAGAACGAAGATTTTTTAATATGTATGGTAATCCTGTTTATGGATTTTATTCTGAAAAAACTTTTACATTAAAAAAACTACTTTCAAATTAAGCAAAAGTAGTTAACTATTCATTTTATCTAATATATCAGAAATTCCATTAGCATAATCACATACAGAATTTTGTATTGAGTTAATTAATACAATTATAGCTTCAGCAAAATCATCTTCTGTATAATTACTATTATTTAAATCTAATATTTCTTTATTTAATATTGGTTCATTTGGTATATTTAATTCAGTACATAACTTATTAGTAAAAGATACTAACATACGTAATTGTTCATATATAATACTTTGTTTTTCTTTTAAAGTTTGTTCTTTAAAAAAAGTCATATATTCATCTATATTTTCATTCATTTTATCACCTAAACATTTTATTTAATTCATCAGCTACTTTATCTTGTGTTTTGCTATCTGATGTAATTGCTTTATACCATAATTTTTCAAATTTCTTTTTTTGTCCGGTTAAATTCATTACTGTTCTTCTAAATTTACTCATACCAAATAATCTTTTTTGTGCATTATATCTTGCAGCGATAGCAGGATTTGTTGAGGTTTTTGTTTCACCAAGAGATTCATAGCTGTACTTTGGTATTTGGCTTTCCCTATACGCTTCTTCTCTTTCCCTTTCTGCTCTAGCTCTTTGAGCATAAGTTTTAATTCTTTCTTCCAAATCACGAATTCTATCTTTTAATACATATGCTTTACTTACATCAGTATATTCATCATAAGAATACGAATTTGAATTATATTGATCTAAAACTCCAGGAGACCATGCTACTGATCCATGCTTTTTTATAGTAATCTTTTCTAATTCTTCTTTAGCATCTCTTAATTGTGATTTTAAACTATCTAAACTTTCCATATTTCACCTATATATAAAATACTACCCTATCTAATTTTATTATACCTAAACTATTTAAAATATAATAAATTAAAAAATAAGATTTACAATTTTTTGTAAATCATACTTTATCAATAATTATTAAAGGAACAAAAATTTCATCATCAGTATATCCAGCATGTTGAGAAAATAATACATCATCTCCATCAGATACTAAACACTTATTAGAACTTTCTGCAATAGCTACAAAATCACCAATTGCACCATTAAATAATTCATTAGGAGTACCATCACCAAATATTTTGCTTTCAATTATTTCATCTTTACTATAAATTTTAAAATAATTATCAAAAAGTTCGTTAAACTTTTCTTTAAAAACATCTATATAATCTTTTTTTACTTTAAATGAAATAGTTCTTTGTTCAATAGATGTTGTTCTTTCTAACATTTCTAAAAATTCAGGATAATCATTTAAAAATATATTATCTACTTTTATATGTCCATGATCAGCAACAATAATAAGTAATGAATCTTTTAATTTCTTACTTAATTCTTGTATTTTTTTATCTCTTATTTCTATAACATTTTTTACAATTTCACTATCAGGCCCAAATTCATGCATAGAGTGATCTGGTTCATCATCGTAGACATATAAAAATTTTTTACCTTCTTTTTTTGTTTCTTTTAATAATAAATCTAACATTTCATCCAAGTTAGAGTATACTATTGCATTACCTGTTTTAAATGGAAAAAACTCTTTAGCATAATAAATACCATTCTCTTCTATTTCAGTAGCTATTGTTTTATTAACTAACTTATTTTTTACTTCCAAAAATTCATTACAAACATCATCTGTGCCTTTTTCTTTATTTAAAAATAAAGTTATAGTTTTATCTATTGGTTCAATATATGTATTCCATCCAATCCAACCATGTTCCAAAGGATTTAAACCTGTACGAATAGAAGTAGTAGCAGAAGTTGTAGTAGCTGGAAAAACAGTAGTTATTTCTTTATACATATTAGTTCTAAAAAAGGACTTTTCATCCAATACTCTTTCAATTATTCTAGAACCCATACCATCAAAAAGCATAACTATTACATTATTTGGATTCTTATCTTGTAAAATTTTATCTATATAACTTAATGTATTATGATGATACTCCAATTTAAAATATTTTCTAATAGAACATGCTAAATTAGTTAAACATTCATCATAATTATTTCTTACTTTCATTTAAATCACCTTATATTTAAGATAAAAGCATACACTTTTGTGTACACTTATTTTTTATCATCACTTAATCCTCTTTTTATTCCTTTTGCAATTTCACCTGCAGCATTACCAATAGTAGGTGCCATTTCGTCAATTTCTTCTTTAGCGATAGGTATAACTTGTTGAGCTGAGAATGCAAGAATACGTCTTCTTTTAGCGATTGAAAAAATAAAGCTAAAAATCATAAGAGTTAAGATAGAAATAAATATACCAGCTATTATCATACCGGTTCTTCCAAAACTATTTTTAGTAGCACAATATTCTTTTGTTAAAGAGTTATTTTTATATTCATCGAAACTACAATAAGAAAAACTAGGATCCATTACATTAACGATGACTTTTAAATCATATTCATCTCCATCATAATACTTTGCAGAAGCATTATATTTCACTCCCTTAGATTCTAACTCACTTTTCTTAATTTCAAGTTCATCTTTTAATGATTCTATCTTTGATGCACTAGGCTTAACAGCACCTTTAAATATTAAAAAACCACCAATATATAAACCAACTAATAATATCAAAAATGCAACTGTAGTAATACTCTTTTCTGTTTTTTGGTACTTTTCTTCATTTAAAAACTTTTTTTCTGCCATACACTATCCAGCTCCTTTCTTCCTTATAATATAATATTTTGAGCTATTTTACAAGAATTATACATTGTAGAAATCTAAAATAAAGGTGCAAATAATCTTAAAATCGCTTGCCATAAAGATTTTATAAATCCAGATTTAACATCTTTTTCTTTTAATTTTAAAGAATCTTTAAATGTTTTTTCAAAATCATCATAAATATCATCAATTACATCGACATCTTCCATATAAATAGCGTTTTCAAAATGTAAATACAAACTTCTATAATCCATATTTATAGTTCCTACTACAGCTCTTTTATCATCTGATAAAAATACTTTAGAATGAACAAATCCTTTTTTATATTTATATATTTGTACACCATTATCATATAATACTTTAAAAAATGAAGCAGTTTGAGTATATACTATTTTTTTATCTGGTATTCCTGGAACAATTATTCTAACATCTACTCCTCTTTTAGATGCTCTACAAAGAGAATTAACCATATCAGTATCTATTATTAAATAAGGAGTCATTATATATAAATATCTTTTTGCACTATTTATAATATTAATATATACATCTTCACCAATTAAATCTTTATGAAGAGGAGCAACACCATATGGAATAACATATCCATTTTCTTTTATTTCATCTTTTTTAAAATCATATTTAAATATTTTTATATCTTTATCTTCATTTATATTAGCATTCCACAAAGTTAAAAACATTACTGTTAAATTCCATATAGATTCTCCAACTATTTTAATACCATTATCTTTCCAAACACCTAATCTACTATTTAAATTTATATACTCATCACTTAAATTAACTCCACCAGAAAAAGCAACTTTCCCATCAATAATTGTCATTTTTCTATGATCACGATTATTCATAAATATACCTCTAAATGGACTTAATTTATTAAACGAAATACATTTTATGCCAAATTTAGCAAGTTGTTTTGCATAATTAGAAGAAAGCATAGCAATACTACCCATATCATCATATAATATTCTAACATCAACACCACTATTTGCTTTATCCTTTAATATGTCTAGTATACCATTCCACATAGTACCCTCATTAATAATAAAGTATTCCATGAATATAAATTTTTCTGCTTTTTTTAATTCATTTAATAATTCTGGATAAAATAATTCTCCAAAACTATAATAAGTAACTTTATTATTAGTACTTACATAGTAATTTGTTCTATTAATTAAATATTTAATATTATCTAAATTATTATCGTCTATTTCTTTTCTTAATTTTTCATCTTGAACTAATAAATTATTATATTTCTTTTCATATTCAAAAATATTTCTTAATAATTTATTTTTAGAGTAATTTTTTCCTAACGTAATTAAAAGTATTGTTCCAAATATAGGAAAAATTAATATTAATATTATCCATGGTAAATCATTAGAAAGCCTTGTACTTTCTTTTAAAATAAAGAAAACTATAAGTACGCTTATAATACTATAAAGAATAGTAATTATACCAAGATATTTATAAAAAAATAATCTTATAGTTATTGCAAAACCAAATTGCAAAATTACTCCAATTATAACAACTAAAATTCTTTTTATTCCATTTAACATAAAATACTCCTTAATTACATTTATTATAACAATTTTATAATAATATATCTAAAAAAATTAATTGACAAACTAATATAGTTGCTTTATTCTTAAATTTATAAGAGGTAAAAAAATGAAAACACCATTAAGATTTCAAGTAACAGAATATGATTGTGGTACAGTCTCACTTCAAAATGCTTTTAGCTATCTTTTCGAAAGAGAAGAAATACCAGCAGAACTAGTAAAAGCAATTTATAAATATACTTTAGATTGTTATGATGAATTTGGAAATATTGGTCAAGGTGGAACGAGTAAAGAAGCAATAAATAAACTTACTCATTGGATAACAAGATATGCAAACTCTAAAAATTTTAATGTAATATGTACAAGATTAGAAAAAGATGAAATAACTTTAGATAAAATGATTGAATGTTTAAATAAAAAAGGATGTGTCTTTATAAGATGCTATCTTGAATGTGGACATTATGTAATAATAACAAAAATGAATAAAAAATATGTTTATATGTTTGATCCATATTATTTAGATAAAAATTATTTTAATAACAAAGATGTAAAAATAATATTAAATAAACCTTTTTCTTATAATAGAAAAGTTAGTTTAAATAGATTCTTCTCTGAAACAAAAAAAGATTTTGCACTAGGCAAAATTGAAGAAAGAGAATGTGTATTAATAAATAGAAAAGATTAATCAAATTTATTGATTAATCCATTTTTAAACATTTGCTATTATTTTTACAACCACAAGGAAATTCTTCAGTACATATATCTGATTTGTACCACCAAATTCTATATTTTGACGATTCATCATACATTTTTTTTACCAACTCATAACCATTTAAAGCTAAGTTTTTAAACTCTTCGTCATATTTTTTATATTTATTTAAACTAATCAAAGAGTGCGTTAAATTATTTCTTAATTTACACCAATCAGATATATTTAAAAATAAATTTAAATCTAATATACCATATCCATTAAAATTCTTACTAATTAAATTTTTTATACAATTTAATCTAGTATTTATAGATACAGGATATTGATCTGTTTTTTCCTTCTTAGGACAATATCTTATATGTTTCATAATTAAACGATTAACCCTTTGTTCCATTATTGCATAACATAACCAAGATGCTTCAATATAATTTTCTTCTTTCATTGCTTTTTCCAAACGGCTTAAGTATTCGTTATGCATTAAAACCATTTCTTTTCGAGTTGATATATCTTCTGTTGCAATCATTTAAATCCCCCATTCATAATCTAGTATAACACTTTTTATAAAAAAGCAAATAAAAAATATGTTATTATATTTATGGAGGTTTTATTATGGCAAAAGTTCAAGTTGTATTAGGTTTAAATTATGGTGATGAGGGTAAAGGAAAAGTTTCTACATTCTTAGCACAAAAGAGTGATATAGCGTTAAGATGCACAGGCGGAAATAATGCTGGACATACTGTAGAATATAATAACGATAAAATAATATTTCACTTAATTCCTTCAGGAATATTAAATAAAGATACCCATGCAGTTATTGGAAATGGTGTTGTAATTGATCCAAAAGTACTATTTGAAGAAATAGATATATTAAAAGCTCATAATATCGATTTAAGTAAATTACATATAAGTACAAGAGCTCATTTAATATTTCCATATCATATTGAAGAAGACAAATTATATGAAGCTTTAAAAGAAGATGATTTAATAGGAACAACTGCAAGAGGAATTGGTCCATGTTATATGGATAAAGCTAATCGTATTGGTTTAAGAATAATAGATATGTATGATGAATCTTTTGAACGAAAATTAAGAAGAAATATAAAAAATAAAAATAAAGTTTTTGATTTATTTGGATTTCCATTAGTAAATGAAGAAGAAATTGTTCAAACTTATTTAGATTATAAAGAAAAAATATCTCCATATGTAACTGACACTATTTCATATTTACATGAAGCTCTTGAAAATAACAAAAATATTGTATGTGAAGGAGCACAAGCTACAGGATTAGATATGGATTTAGGAGACTACCCAATGGTTACTTCTTCTAATCCAACAATAGGTGGAATTCAAACAGGTAGCGGACTAGGAGCTAAAGATTTAACAGATGTTTATGGTGTATGCAAAGCCTACGCATCAAGAGTTGGCGAAGGACCATTTATTACAGAACAAAATAATGAAATCGGAGATAAAATTAGAGAATTAGGACATGAATATGGCGCAACAACAAAACGTCCTAGAAGATGTGGTTGGATGGATTTAGTTGCACTTAAATATGCTGTTAATATAAATGGAGTTACCGCACTTGCATTAAATCATTTAGATACTATTGGTAAATTAGGTCATGCTAAATTATGTGTAGGTTATAAATTAAATGATAAAATATATAAAGAATATAGCGATGATATTATTGGACATGAAAAAGAAGTAGTACCAATCTATGAAGAATTTGATACTAATTTTGAAATAAGTGGATTAAAAAACTTTGAAGATTTACCTGAAGCTGCAAAAAAATATATTGAAAGAATAGAGAGTCATATTGGAGTACCTGTTAAATTCATTGGAACAGGGCCAAATAACGAAGATATGATTATAAATTAGTTGCTATTAAGCAACTTTTTATTTTTTATAAAATATGCTATTCTATTTTTAGAAAGGATTTATAATGAAAAAAAGGTTAGTTAATTTAGATTTACTAAGAGTAATTACAATGATTATGATTATTACTCTTCATTACTTAGGTAAGGGAGGAGCCTTATATAGTACCAATGAAAAAGTTTTAGTTGTAGCTTGGTTTATAGAATATTTATCTATTGTCGCCGTTAATATTTTTGTACTTATAAGTGGATATTTTTTAATTGATAGTAAATTTAAGTGGTCGAAAGTACTAAAATTATCTATAGAAGTTTGGTTTTATTCGTTAATAATTATAATTATTAACTTACTTACATTTCATGATGTAAGTAAGTTA
>CANRPF010000024.1 GCA_947632375.1 uncultured Bacilli bacterium | reverse complement strand
AAAAATATGATATTATAAATATATCAAAAGAGTAAAAGGAGAATAGTTATGAGTGAAGTAATTAATGGTAATTTCGACCGGCTTAAGGAGCTCGCGCAAGTAGTTCTTGCGGATTATGGCATGATTGAAATTCAAGATGGTATTGAACTTCGTTTTAAGACTTCGTTGAGTTTGCAGGAACGCACAGAATTTATTACCTACGTGCTCGAAAAAGCTGTAGATGATAATGGTTGTATTAGTCCTCTTAGACTGAAGACATTTTTTAATTTTGCTATCCTGAAGTTTTATTATGAAATGGACTTTGAAGACCAAGATGTTCTTAATATTTATGATTGGCTTGTACAAAAGGGTATTTTTGGAATTTGTTGGGATGATGAATTGTGGGATGATGTGGTTGAGAATGCGGCAGATTTCGCAAGATATAATAATTCTTTCGCTGGCATGATGACCGTTGCTAACAATCAAGCTGGAGACTTAGGTACTCAATTGCAAGATATTTTGAATAAATTTCAATCAGAGGATAACCTTAAACTTATAAAACAAATTCAAGAGATAAATAATGGGCAAAATTAATTAATTTTTATTTAACTATAGTTAAATAAAATAGGAGAATAAGGCTTAGAGAAGTAATTCTCTAAGCCTTTGTTTTATTTTATTGAGAAGAAGGAGTGGTTAAATTGGCTAATACTCGATTTAACTATGAAATAGGTTTTAATGTAAATACATATCAGATATAGAAAGCTGTAACTGAAGCCAATAAAGCTTTGTCTTAGATTGGATCAAATAAATCAGAAAATGGTTTTTCACAATCACTAGTACAAGCAACTTAGGCGGCTAAAGAATTACAACATTATTTGCTTTCTTCCGTTGATCAATTTACTGGAAAATTAGATTTAACGAAATTTGAAACTCAATTAAAGCAAAGTGGCTCTACATTATAGGAATATGTTACTAAATTACAAATGATGGGGCCAGAAGGAGAGCAAGCTTTTATAAAACTTGCAAGAGCAATCGGGCTCGCGCAAGCTCCTATGAAGCAATTGGGTAGTTTTTGGACTAAATTATGGACTACTTTTGGTAATACTATAAGATGGCAGTTTACTACTAGTGCATTACGTACTATTACAGGACAAATATCAACTGCCTATAGATATGCGCAAGATTTAGACGAATCTTTAACAAATATTAGAATTGTTACCGGTAAATCTGCGGATGAAATGGTTAGATTTGCGAAAGAAGCAAATGCAGCTGCTAAAAATTTGTCTACTACTACTACTGATTATACTGATGCTTCATTGATTTATTATCAATAGGGTTTATCAGATGAAGAAGTTAAAGCTAGAACTGATGTTACTATTAAATTAGCTAATGCGGCAGGAGAAAGTGCGGAGAAGGCATCTGAACAATTAACTGCTATTTGGAATAACTTTGCAGAAGGTAGCGAAAATCTTGAATATTATGCTGATGTTATGACTGCTCTTGGTGCTAGTACAGCATCTAGTACAGAAGAAATTTCAAGTGGTTTACAAAAATTCGCATCTGTTGCAGGAACTGTTGGTTTAAGTTATGAATACGCGGCTTCTGCTATGGCTACTATTACAGCTACAACCCGTGAAAGTGCCGATGTGGTTGGTACTGCATTAAGAACTTTATTTGCTCGTATTTAGGGTTTAAGTCAAGATATTACTCAGGATGACGGAACTGATTTAAATAAATATTCTTTGGCTCTTGCGGCGGTTGGTGTTTAGATAAAAGATACATCTGGCAATCTTCGTGGCATGGATGAAATTCTTAATGACATGGCAGCAAGATGGAAAACTTTATCAAATGCTCAACAAATGGCGCTTGCGCAAACTGTAGCAGGAGTTCGTTAGTACACTCAATTGATTACTTTAATGAATAATTGGGATTTCTTTGAAAAGAATCTTCAAACTATTGAAGGATCAATGGGAACTTTACAAGAGTAGTAGGATACTTTTGCTTCTGGATGGGAAGCTTCTAGGAAACGTGTAAAAGCAGCGGCGGAAGATATTTATGATAGTATTTTTTAGCCTGAAGGTTTTATTGAATTAAATAATATTTTAAGTACAACTTTAGGTTATGTGGCTGATGTAGTTGATTCATTAGGTGGATTACCAGGAATTATATTAGCTATAGGAACTTTATTTGTAAATACTTCTTAGAATAAAATAGTAAAATCTTTACGCGAATTGGGGTCATGGTTTGATTATTTAACTGGTAGAACAGCGTAGGCTTAGCTTAATTTTTAGAATTATATTAATTCATAGTATTAGCTTTTTGCGAATAGCCCATCTACTTATGGTCCTACTGGTGAACCTTATAAAGTTTCTACTTTGTAGGTAGAAATGAATGATTATTTGTTACAAACTGGAGTATTAAATTAGTTATAGGGAAAAATTTCTGATAATCAATTATAGCAATTGCAGTCTTTAAAAGAAGCTGTTAAATTAATGGGTGATTTTGCTGTTGAGGCTTCTAAGGCAGCCCAAGAGGCAGAAGTTGAGTTAGAAAAAACTAGAGAGTTAGAAAAAACTTGGGAAAATATAAATAGAGAAAGTAAAAATAATACTACTTCTTCATTTAATATTAGTAGTGTTGAGGAACTTCAAAAGGTTTTTAATAATTTAAATAATACAAAATTTGCTTCTCGAGATAATATTATGACTAAACTTTTACTTTATGCTAATAGATATAATTAGGGAGCTCCTTAGAGAATATATGAAGAGTCTCAAAAACTCTATGATTATTATAATTTTATATCACGTTCTAGAATGGATAGTAATAATGGTGTAGATGTTATGGGATATAGTGTGCCTCAAATAATGGAAATGACTGAAAGCTATGAAGGTTTATTAAAAGTATTTGAGAATGGTTATCGTAAAATAGGAGAATTAAATTCTTTTAAAATTTCTCTACAATCATTACAAAAAATGCCTGCTGGAACTATTGATAATATGGAAGATTTTAGACAATAGATTTAGCAAGTATTAAATCTTGATTTAAAAAATACTCCAATTGATGAAGCAATAAAAGTTTTAGATCAATAGTTAAATAATTTAATTCAAAATGCAGAATATTTAAGAAATAAATTAAAATCAGACCATAATGTTACTGAAGAATAGTTAAATAAAATAGCTGGCGATAATGTTAATGTTGGAAAAACATCTGCAGAAGCTAGTTATGCGAATGGGATGTATCAAAATTAGATTTAGGAATATTTTAAAAATGCACATATAATGTTAGACTCACAGTAGGATTGGGCAGCGGATGTAGCAGCTTTCAGTAGATCAATTATGTCTCTTACTATGGCTTTTAATCAATTAAATTCTGTATTTTAGATATGGACAACGAATTCAAATGATTTAACACTTGGGGAAAAGCTTACTTAGACATTAACTTCTATTAGCATGATTGCGATGTCTATGATTCCAACGATAAGAGCCTTAGCTAATGCTAGAATGGTGTATGCAGATGTAGTTGGACAAGAAGCTATTAATGAAGCTTTAGCAAAAGGTCAAAAAATCGCAATGACAAAGACAATAAAAGATTAGACTGTTGCAGTTATGGGTCATACTGCTGCTGTTACAGCTAATCCTTTATTGATGGGTACAATAGCTATTGGAGTTGTATTAGTAGCAATTTCAGCTATATCTGCGGCAATTAAAAAGCAAACAAAAATATTAGAAGAAGCTGCTGAAAAATCTAAAGAATATTCTGATTCTTTACAAGAATAGGTATAGACTAATAAAGATTTAATTCAATAGATGAGCGATGCTCTTGATGCTTATCAAGAAAATGCTGATTAGAAAGATGCATTAGATGATGCTACTCAAGCATTAGCTGAGGCCTATGGAATTGAAGGAGCTGCTCTTGCAAAATTAACAGGCAATTACGATGATTATTTGCAGATATTATTAAAAGCAAAGCAAGAAAAACGTCGAGCCGAATTAGAAGAGCAGTAGAGAGCAATTGTTCAAGCTGGTAATGATTAGGCCGAATTAATTAATTATGCAACAAATAATTTTTTTGCTAGCATAAAAAATGCTTTTCTTCATCCCAATGCAGACTTCTTACAAGGTTTAACTAATGCTGGAATAGCTGCGCAAGGCGGTAATTATGCTGTTCAATTTAGTTAGGCTGAACGAGATGCTATAAATGCTGCTAATAGTGATTTTGTTGAAGCTTCATAGCTTAAAACTCTTGAAGATTGGAAAAATTGGTAGGATGCAACGCATAATATCCGTGAAGATGCAGCAGAATTATTAGAAGAAATTACTTAGGAACAAGCGGATGCTTTAGCAGATATTGTAGATCAATCTCGTATGATAGATATTGCCTTATCTTTTGAAGAGGCAAATGTATCTAATATTCAAGAATATCGAGATTTAATAGAAGATACTACAAATGATCTTGAAGAAGCTGGTTATTCCACTGAAGATATTAGTGAAATTTTAAATTCTGCATTAAATTCTTCATTAAATGAAAATATTTTAAAATTTAGAGAATTTGATTCTATTTTAAAAGATATTTATAATAAAAACCCACTTTTTAATTAGGATTCTTTAATAGAGATTCTTAATTCTGAAGATTTTGATGAAGCTATTTTAGGATTAATAAATTGGGCAACAGTTACTGAAGATTCTTTTGGTAGAGTTTATAGTGCAGCCAAACAATTATCGGAAGCTTAGATGGAATATAATTCCGCTAAAAGTACTTTTGATATTGCTGATAGTATTACAAAAGGTTTAAAAGGTTCTGATAAAACATTAGATGAAGATGAATTAAAAACTTTATAGGGTTTAGATTGGACTCAATTAAGAACAGATGTTGGAAGTTTTACAGAATTTTTACAATTAAGTTTAAACGATTAGTAGAAATTTATTTCAGAAATAGGCAGAGATGCTTTTCAAAGAATGGTCGAATCTACTAATAGTGAAATAGAGGCATTAGAATCGCAATATGAAGAATTAAAAGCTTTTAGAGAGTTTCTCTTTACAGATGAGAATCAAGCAAAAATAGCTAACGCAGAAACCAATCTTAATATGTATAACGATTTTGTTGATTACGTTTCAACTGCGGCTTCTGAAGGCTTAACTTGGGAAGATCCATTAGTACAAAAAACTTTACAAGATTATTCTGCATTATTAAAAAATTTAGATTTATCTAGTATAAAAAAGGCATTTCTTTCAAATACAAAAGAAGGATTACAAGAGGCATTAGATGATTTTAAAGATAGTAGTGCAGATTAGGTTGCAGAATGGCAATATTGGATTAATAGTATTGATATTACTGAAAAAGGACTAGAAGAGCTTGATAAACAAATATAGAATAGAATTGGAACATAGTAGATAGATTTAAAATTAAATATTGATACTAATTTAGATAAAATATAGAGTTATGGCGACGATTGGTTATCTATGTATGAAACCATGAGTAAAAAAGGTGCTATTCAAAAAGTTGTAGATGAAATGGGTAATTCCTTTTATGAATTATCTGAAGATGTTGTATTAGCATTTGAAGAAGTTTATCCAGGTTTCATAGCAGGATTAAATGTCATGGAAGATGGTACATTTACCATGACTCAAGAAATGTATCAACATTTCTTTGATTTATCGCAAGGTAGAATATCATTAGATACATAGGCAGCTGCGCATGCTATATAGACTCAAATAGCAGAAGTTGATGCAAGGCGAGCTCAAACTAAAAGGGCTTTAGAAATATATAATGGTCTATTAACAGGCGAATATTCAATTTATGCTTTAACCACAGAATAGAAAGAAATTCTTTTAGATGCTTTTACAAATGCCGAAAAAGCTTCTAATGGAGAAATATTAGACGATACTGTTGCTACATTAGAAGATCAACGTAAAAATTGGTCTTATTTAGCAACAGACATTGGTGCTTATATGGCAGAAGGAGCTGAAAACGCAGCAGATGCTGTCGCTCAAAGTGCTGCTGACATGATTGAAGATATGAAAGCTATTCAAAAAGCGGCTTATTCTGCAGCCCAACAAGTTGATAATATTGGTTCAGGAGAATTAAAAGAATTTAAAGAAGGTTTTTCTTATGTTCCAAATGTCGAACATAATTATAGTGATTGGAAAGAAGAAATTGATACTTCAAATAGTAAGCAATTTATTGATTCTTTAACTAAAGAATTATTTAGTTCATCGTTAGATGAAATAATAGGAATATTAGATGCTTATAGAGACGCATTTGGACAAAGGCTGTCTAAAGAAGAAGTAATGCCTTATTTAAAACGCTTAGGGAAAGAAGATTTGGAAAAATTCTTTGAATTAAGAGGCAATGAATATAATGATATTTCTATTGATGAAGTTAATTCTAGTATTAGTAGTACATTAAGTGTAGAAGCTCAAGCAAAAATTCAAGAAATAATTAAAAGCTTAGAAGACCTTGATAATTTAGATCTTAAAGAAAGAGCTTCACTTGAAATTGCTTTAGAAAGAATTCTTCGTGGTCCGCAAGAATTTATTGATGCAATGAATGAAGCTAATGATCAATATGATAAAGATAATAAAACAAGTACTGCAGATTCTAGACGAGAAGATCTTTTAACAAATGAAGATAGAAAGGATTTAGAAGATGATATAGAACGTTACCATAGAATTAATAGATTAATTCAAGATCAAGCAGAAATAATAGAAGATTTAAATGATGTAGAAGAAAGAGCTTATGGAAAGAAAAGATTAGAAATATATAGAAAACAAATTCAAGAAAATGAAAAACAATTAGATAATTATCAAAAGAAGTTACAAAGAGCAGAATGGTATATAGAATAGGATAAACAAGCTTTAATAGATGCTTTTGGTATTGATGTTCAATTTGATGTAAATACTGGAGAAATTTTAAATTACAGAGAATTGGTTGGAAGTTTACATGATGAATATAATTCATTTGTAGATGATTATAATAATTATATAACTTATTATAATAGTTTAACCAAAGAACAACAAGACGCTGCTGAAGAAGAATTAGATGTTTGGAAGCAAAGAAAGAAAGAAATGGATGATAATTATAGTGCTAATCTAAAATTAATTGAAACTTATGAAAGTTCAATAGATTAGGCACAAGAAATGCGAGATACTATAGAAGAAACTCAACGTTTAATAGAAGATAACAAATTAAAAGAAATTACATATAAGATGGATGTAATAGTTGAGATTAAAGATGCTAAAGATGCGGCGGATGAATTCTCAAAAGCTATTGCGGAATCCTTCAGCGATGCGCTCTTTAATCAAACTCAAGGTCCTAATGGTGGAACAGGTGCCTGGAGCAAGCATCTTGCGGAAACAGAGATGGCGATGCTTCAACACTATCAAGAAGAATATGCGGCCTTGCAGCAACGATTGGCAGAAGCTACCGATGCAACAAGCATTGAAGATATTAAGAATGAAATGCTTGAATTACAACAAGCTATAATTGATTCTGGTCAGGAATTACTTGAATGGGTAGAGTCAATTGAAGAAATGGTTCCTAATGCTGTTGATGCAGCAAGAGAACGTTTTGATCAATTTTTAGATCAATTAGAGCATAATGATACTATTTTAAATACTATTAAAGAACTTTATACTTTATAGGGTCAAACATATAAAACAGAAGAAGGATTTAACAGATTACAATCAAATGCGCAAGCCCGTATGGATGTAGCACTCGCGCAAGCTCGTTCTAATAAACTTTGGTCAGAACAAGCTGAACAACGTTTAAGAAATGCGCAAGCAGATTTTAATAATTTAATGGCTGAATATGGCGGAGATGCAATTGCCGCGGAGAATGATTATAGATATGATACTCTTAAGAAAGCAAGAGATGCATACCTGCAAGAATTTAATGCAGCGCAAGAAGCTATGTATGAATCCGCGCAAGAAGCTATGCAGATTGCGCAAGATATGTATTTAGAACAAATTGACAAAGCTGTATATGACTTTGGACAAGCTGTAAGTAATGGAATTGGATTAGATTTATTACAAGATAAATATGATCACTATATTGAAGAAGAAGGCAGATATTTCGATAAAGTTAATGAAGGTTATCAAGTTTCTGCTTGGTATCTTAAATTACAAGATGATATTGATAAATCAACTAATCCATTGATGACAAAGCGTTTGAAAGCTTTGCAAGATGAAATTAATTTGCGGCGAGAGGGCAATACTTTATCAGAATATGATATGGATATTCTTGAAGCTAAATACGATATGTTAAAAGCGCAAATGGAACTTGAAGATGCAATGAATGCGAAGAGTGAATTGCGGCTGGTGCGCGATCGGCAAGGTAACTGGAATTATCAATATACTTCAAATCCTGAGGATATAGCAGATAAACAACAAGAATTATTAGAAGCTGAAAATAAATGGTATAATATCGCAAAACAATAGGTTAATGACGTAACGCAAGAAATAATTGATACTTGGCAAGAATGTCAAGAGAAGATTAAAGAAGTTTATAGTGATATGACATTAACTGACCAGGAACGTGCGGATAGAGCTGCTGAAATCTATGACTATTATGCTGAAAAGATTAAGTATTTAGAAAATGAAAAACAAATAGCAATAGCAGATATGACAGAAGCTGGAAATAAAGATTTGTTTGATATGGCTGTTTTATTGGGCGATGAAGTATCTGATTTAACTGGCTTGACTTCTGATAATATTAAAGGTATAATAGAACAAACTGGATTAGATATAAATGGCTTATTGCTTTCTGATTGGAATGATATCATTGGTATGACTGATACTAATGGTAACACCATTTTAGATATGTTAACGCAACAGAGCGGCAATATAGCCGATTTAATGGACGGAAATAGAGCATAGCTTGGATTATTTGATAATGTATTTGCGCAAACAGTTGATGATATGACTGCAAATGCGGATAGATTCGATCAAGATTTGCGGAAAGCTCTTGATAATGCCCAACAACATTTTGATGATTATCAAGCTAAAGTTGAATATGTTGCCGGAGAAACTGGAACCACTTTAGAAGAATTAGATCATAAATAGGAAGAAGTTGCTGATTCAACTCAAATGATTGAAGATCGTATCAATGATCTTGCCCCTAGATGGTGGGAAATGATTGATGAAGTTGATAATTTAAAAGATGAATTTTTAGATTTAGCAGATTCTATTTGGGATGTTATCAACGCTTTAGAAGAATTGGCTCATCAATAGGCAGTAGACGTTGAGATAGAACCTGGATTAGAATAGAATCCTAGTGAGTCTTCTACTGAGACTTCTCCTTCTCCTGTTACTGATTCAGAGCCTACATTAAATGATATGGTTGGAGATAATCCTAGTGAAACTCCTTCTCCAACAACTCCAAAATCTCAATTCTCTGCGGTTAGTGGATCTACTTTAGAAGATTTAGTTACAGCAACTGGTATTATTGGTGAATACGATAATCAACCAGTCCGACATGATTTAATTGCATCTAAATTTCCAAATGCTTATAAAGATGGTAAATTTGATTTATATTATGCTGTTCAGGCGATGGTTAATAGTCTGTGGTCTTATAAAAATGGTCCAGAATGGTATACTAAATTGTCAGAGTTGGTTTCTGCGGCATCTTCTGCGACAGGAGATGCTTTGGATACAGTAATTGGTACTGTTATGGCCGATGATGGTTCAGGAGAATTAATTAAAGTAACTTATCGCAGAATTAAAGAATTACTGAATGGTGGTTCTTTTGCTAGCGGTGGTTACACAGGAGAATTCAATGGAGCACGTTTAGCATTCCTGCATCAAAAAGAATTAATTTTGAATGCGGAAGATACTGAGAATATGTTAAACGCTGTTAAGACGATCAGAACGCTGAGCCCGCAATTACTTCGTATGATAGAGAATCTTCTTGATACAACAGCAGTTTCTGGTATTTCTTCTTATGGATCTAGACTTGGAATTCAAATGGCTGGAATGGGGAGTCCTCTTGAACAAAATGTCCATATTGAAGCTGTATTTCCTTCTGTTACTGATCAATATGAAATAGTTGAAGCTCTTAATAGTTTAGTTAATGATGCTTCGCAACGTATAAATAGAAGAACTTCTTAAGTGGATGGGTGTAGTGGTAACCCCACTACACCCCTTTAAAAGAGGTGAAGGTGAAAAATGAGTAATATAACTGAATAGATTTTAAATGCTATTGAATTAATAGCATCAGATACAGTGTCAAAATTACATTTTGATAAAACTGTTTAGGCAAAAATCTTTAGTATAGTTGATTTAGATATAGGAGAATATAAAGTAGAATATAATACTAGTATTTTTTCTGCTTTTGCGGAAGATGTTAATGAAACTTATGATATAGGTGATTATGTATATGTAAAAGTGCCGGAAGGAGATTTCTCTAATAAGAAAATTATCACTTCTCTTGTTACTTCAAAATCACTTTCAGAGCAATAGCTGAGTTAGCTTCAAAATCAAGTCTTCAGTGTCTCTCCTTCTTTTGTTGATATGTATCCTGGACTTGCGGAAGAACCTTATGGAGTTATTGCGGGAATATCTCCTGGAGAGCCTGGATCAGAATTTTTTATCTATAGAGGGCCTGATGAATATAATCCTGCGGATTATCATGGATTATTTTAGCAATATGGATCACAATATGAAAATATTCGTATTTCTGGATCTTTTCTAACTTAGTTTCATTGTATTCATGATAAAGGAAATTATGGATTAGAAATTGGATTTTATACTGAAAATAATAAAACTATCAGCTATAGATTAGATTTAAATAGTTTTAATGGCAGCCCATATAGTTTTTCAATAGCATCGCCGCAATCAGTTATTATTAGAGTCACTAAGCAATCTTTATTAGGTTTAAAATATATTAAATTATTTGAAGAGAATTTTATTCCAGATAAATTTATTGAAAATGGCATTATAACTGATAGAGAAAATTTAACTGAACCGAACATTTTTGTTTAGGATATTGCTATTGATTTTGTTGAAGTGCTTGATTTATCTAATGTTTCTTATTACCTTGATATAGCAGCTTTACAGGGAATTGCTTTTTCTAGTGGTATTTCTACTATTGTTTTACAAGGCAGATTATTACATCAAGGAAAGGATATTTTGACAGAGGATAATTGTACTTGTCAATGGTTTAAACGAGATCCAAGTGTAATGATCGGTAGCGATAATTATAATAGTATAGCAGGATTTGGTTGGGCTTCATTAAATTGTACACAAAGCGCTCTTACACTAACCACTGCGGATGTAGAATATCAATAGGAATATAAATTATTAGTTTTATATAATGAAAATATTAATTTATCTGCGCAAATTACTATTTTTAATAATAATAATGCTTCTAAATATTAGAATGGTTTTAGTATTAGTCAAAGAACTAATCAAGATATAATAAGTTTATATATTACTAATCAAGAGCTAGTAGGAGATTGGTATGTAGGATATTTAGATGGAGCATATGCGGCCGTTGATAATGCGATTGGAGTTAATTCAATTGATATTAATCAATATCTTGGATACAGTTCTATAACATTTTATTGCGATGTTAAAACAAAAGCAGGAATTAGACTGGGCGTTCTTGAATATAAATTAGTTGATAGTACTTCTCAAGATGATGTGATAATTTCTTTTATTGGTGAAGATACATTTAGATACGATGCTAATGGAGATTTTTCATATGATAGCGCAGAAAAAGATAGAACATTACAAGCGCAATTAACTTGGAAAGAAGGTATTGGTTCTTCTTATTCAATTACATGGATGATGCGGCAGCCGGGTGGAACGGAAACAATAATTCCTGGTGATAGAAATTCTGCTTATTATCCTATTGATTCAATGATTGATGCTTTATGGATTGACAATTTTAATATTTTGCATTATAATATAAAAAAGAAATATAAAGTTAACTATAATAATAATATTTTAACTATTAGAATTCACACTAATAATGGATAGGATTATTATTTTAATAAAGAGATTTTATTTTTAAAAGATGGCGATTAGGGAACTAATGGCACAACTTATGTAGCTGCAATTCGTCCTTGCGATGAAAATGGAATAAAATTAAGTGGTTTACATCCATTAGTTTATAATAATGGATGGCAAAATCCAATTACTTTACGGTGCTATGTTTACAAAGATGGAGAACTTCTTAATTTAGATTCAAATTATACTTTAGGATTCGATTGGTCTGGTTAGAATATTTCAATAGAAAATTCGGGCGATACAATAAAAGTAAATGGAACTTCAACCATTTCTGCGGGATCCATAAGCGCGGAATTGGAATTTTTTGCCAAAGCGCAAGTTTCAATTATTGAAAAAGACCATACTAACTCAAGTATTTTTATTTATGCCTCTTATCCTATTGATGTTGCAGTTGGCGGATTGGATTATGAAAAAATAAATATAGATGATATACCATCTTATATTAAGTATAGTTCTTCTGGATTAAATCCATCTTTTTATAGCAATGATATAAATTATTATTATGATTAGGAATCATATAATAATTTAATAAAATCTTTAAATACTAAATTACTTACTATAAGATCTGATTCTGAAAATAAAAAATATTTAAATCCAACTATTGAGTTTTTATATGAAAATTCAAATAATACAGATAGTAATATTGCGGTTTTGCGTATGGATGATCCTAGCAGCAGTGCCAGATATTTAATTCATCCAATCATTATGTATTTAGATACATACGGAAATGAGAGTATCAACGGTTGGGATGGTACAAAATTAGCAGTAGATGAAAAGGCTGAGCAATACCTATTTGCTCCAACATTTGGTGCAGGTACTAAAGATAGCGCTAATAGATTTACTGGAGTAGTTATGGGTAAAGATAGTTAGCAAAAGAAAGTAGGTATCTATGGTTATTAGAATGGCGTAAATACTTATGGTCTTTTGGAAGATGGTACCGCGTATTTTGGAGCATCCGGCAAGGGCGGCCGCATAGAAATTAATGGTACTAATGCAACTATAACTGGCGGCGGTGGTGGCAATGCTACTAGTGGTATGACCATTACTCTTGCTAATTTAAACGCATCTGAAAAAACTGAAGCTATTAAATTAGGTGCTGGGGCATTTACAGTTTTATATGATGGTTCTTTTACTGCTACTAAAGCTACTATTACAGGAAATATAACTGCTACATCCGGGCAAATTGGTGGATGGAACATTGGTGATACTAATTTAAATAGCGCTGCTAACGGTAATAATAAGGTTGGATTAGATAGTTCTGCAAATAATTGGTGGGCTATTTGGGCAGGAAGAACGACTGCGGGAAGCGCATATGATAGTTCTGCTGATCCTAGTAAGAAGATTTCAGGAGCCGCTCCTTTTGTTGTAACAAAAGATGGATTTTTACATGCAACTAATGCTTATATTTCTGGTAATATATCTTCAACTTCTGGTTCTATAGGTGGATGGATAATTGATAATGGATATCTTTATTCTAATAGAGGTTCATCTACTAAAGTTGTTGGTATGGCGAGTTAGGGTAATGCAGCTTTTTGGGTTGGATCAGGTTTTGATTAGAATTCAGTTAATGGTTCTGCTTCAAAAGATAATTCTTATTTTTTAGTAACTAGAGATGGATAGGTCTTTTGTAAAAATATCAGAGCTATTACTGGTAGTATTGGTAGTACTGATACTGGTAGTGGCGGTTGGACTATTAATTCTAATAGAATTTCTGGATCTTCTTCTGGTACATATGTAGTTTTAGATAGTTCTAGAGGTATAAGTGCCGGTGGTAGTAGTTCTTCATTTAGTACTTCTGCTCCCTTTAGTGTAACTATAGGGGGTAAATTAAAAGCTACTGATGTTGAAGTAACTGGTACTATTAGAGCAAAAGATTTAAGATTGACAGGTAGTAATTAGGAAAATCCTTCTAATGCTTTACAATGGAATAATGATACTAGAACATATTAGATTCAGGGAGAATATTTAAGAGTTAAATAGATTAAAGTCGGTCCAACGGATAATCAAATTAATTTTGAAGTTGATTCAAATGGTAATGTTTATATGAGAGGAACTGTCACTATTAGTGGTAATCAGGATAATTTTAAACAAGATGGTAAAATGCAATATTCAGTAGGATCAGATGTATTACCTGAATATAGATGGTCTTGGCATTATGCTAGAGCTTCTTCTGATAAGTGGGGTCGTTCTTATAATTTGAGTACTGATTCTTGGGGTGCCGCGTTTTTATTAAGCGATGAAGTAACTAGAACTTCTATTATTCAGGCATTAGATAAAGCAAAAGCGACTAAAAATGATTTTATTACAACTGTTACTTCTAACGGTGTTACTACTCCAACTATTTGGTCTGCAGAAATTTATTCTCCAAATATTTATGCTAATGAATTTTGGGCAATGCCATTAGAAGGTAATGATTCAACTGGTCATTTTATTTTGGGATCAAGAGATAAAAAGATTAAATTATTGGATATTTCATATACTGGATATGGCAGTACTGGAGAAGTATTAAAAGAAGTAAATTTTAATGGTTATGGTTTTTCATCAAGTAGTTATGATAGACTTGCAACAAATTTAAACATAAATGATTTTGCTCTTTTGCGATTAAATCCATAGTATTTATACATTAGTCCTGCAGGAGGATTAGATTTAGGTGATACTATTCAAATTGGTTCGCCTTATGGAGAATTTCCTTACGTCGATTCTGTTCTTGGCATTACTGCTAATACGGCTAACATAGTAATGAATATAGGGGCCAAATTAACAGCATCAGTAAGAAATATGTCTATTATTAATCTATATGATTGTGCTCTTTATTGGGATTGTAAATATGTTAGTTATGGAACATGTGTTATAGATGGAGCTGGAGATCCAGAAAAATATAATCCGAATAAGCTCCCTAATCCCAATCCAACTAAAAAATTACATATTAGGAATGCTATGATAGAAAACTGTAGTCTTGATAGTAGATGTACAGTTAATGCGACCGCGGTAGCTGTGTTCGGGTGATTTTTATGGCTAGTGTAAGATGTAATTATAAAGCAATCTCAAATACTTCTTGTCGTGTTATTTTTACAATTTCTCAATTACCGACTAATCTTACTTCATTAACTTTATGGTGGAAGTCTGGAGCAAATGGTACTGCACATTCATAGACTTGTACTACTGGGATTGCAAGTATAACTGTTACAGGTAATTATACTGTTAGTTATAATTCTGATATTTATTGTACTTTAGGGGCATCTGATGCAAAGGGAACGGTTGATCTAGGTATCACTAGTTAGATTGTTGGGACAACGCCTTCTTATCCAGGAGGTAAATGGAGCTGGTCGTCTGGGATAGCTCAAAATTAGCCAGTTTCAAATTTAACCGCAACAGCATGGAATAATTTTTGTGATAGAATTAATAGTTTTAGAGCATTTGCGGGATATAGCCAACGTTCATTTACTAGAGCGGTTAGTAAAACTACTAAAATGACAGCAGAAATATTCAATGAGGCCATTAGTGCTATTGTTTCTGCTGGAGGAACTGGAATAACAACAGTGGTTGCAAAAGGACGTATTACTGCGGATTTGTTATAGAATATGGCAACTGCATGTAATGAAATTGCTTATGAGTAAAAGGAGAATATATTATGATAAATAATAAAATTTTAGAAATGTATAACTCTTTAACTGATCTGCAAAAGAAAACAGATTTGATTTTACCTATTAGAGTAAGTTATACTATTATTAGAAATATTAATATGCTTCAACCAATTATAGAAGATATTGATAAAATGAGACTTTCTATTTTGGAAAAATACGGAAAACAAAAAAGCGCAGAAGATAATAGAGTAGAGTATGAGATTGCAAAGGAGAACCTTGAGACAGTAGGCGCGCAATTAACTGATCTTTTAAGTGTTGATACTCCATTTGAGCCTGTTACTATTGCTCTTGAAGATATTGATAATTGTACTCTTACAATTGAAGAAGTAAATAAATTATATTGTATTATTAAAAATAGCGAGGGTTAACCCCTCGCTATTTTGGGTATTTATATTTTATTTAAATTGTTTATTTTTTAAATAGAATAGAGAAAACGGAGATAGGAGGGGATAGAAATGATTTATCCACCTACTTTACAGAGTACTTAGCCTGCTTTTCTTTATAGTTCAAATGCTTGTCCAATTCATTTTACTTTATAGAAATTTTCTGAAAGAGATTAGATTGGTCATGTATAGATTAGATTAGTTGCTTAGACAAATGAAAGAAGTATGGCTGGTACTCAATATCCTGATGGAATTATTTATAAATCAGCTTCATAGATATAGACTGATCATAGAGGTTATGTAATTAATATTTTATCTAGTGATCTATTAACTGGTGGTTGGTAGCAAAATTGTAAATATAAAGTTTAGTTACGTTTTGGAACTACTGGTCTTTATAGTTCTTTAGGTGATTTTGCTACTTGGAAACAACAATAGATTGAGAATTAGACTTTTTCTGAATGGTCAACAGTTATGGTAATTAAAGCAATACCGGAGCCGCAACCATATATTCAAAATGCGGAAAGCTTCAAAGAAAGTATTGTTTATCAAGATAATATAGAAGCTACAACTACTCCATTATTTTTTGGTGGTGCTGGTATTCCCGATGAAGGTTCTGTTAATGCTGAATATGAAGACAAATATCGTTTTGAATTGTATGATTCTAATTATTCTATTCCAGGATATTTTATAGAAAGTTCAGGATGGTTATAGCATGATTCTGTAACCAATACTCTTGATACTTATAGGTTTAAAACAAGATTAGAAAATGATAATACTTATACTGTAGTTTACGATATATTAACTGGAAATCAATATCAAGCTCAAGCCAGTCTTTATACTTTTACTGTAAGTTAGAATTATTATACCAGATTAGAAGGTATTAATTTATTAGTTGAAAGTGATACAGTTTATTGCTAGGAAAATGCTTGCGCGCAAGTTAATATAAAAGTGGATGATCCAGAACGAACTCTTACTGGATGCTATGTAATAACTAGAAGTAGCGAAAGAACTAATTTTACAGTTTGGGAAGATTTACATTATTTAAATTTAATAAATAAAAAATTTACATCTTTTACTACTGTTTATACTGATTATACAATAGAAAGTGGAGTTAAATATAGATATGCTTTATAGGAAGAAAATGCGTCTGGTCTACGAAGTGCACCTTTATATGAAAAAGATAATAGAGATCATGAAGTAAATTTTTATTATAGTTATTTATTTAGAGGTGGATTACAACTTCGTATGAGTTTTAATTAGAAAGTTAGTAGTTTTAAACATACAGTTCTTAGTAGCAAATAGGATACTTTAGGAGATAAATATCCTTATATTGCGAAAAATGGTTATGCTTATTATGCGGAATTTCCAATTACTGGAACTATTAGTTTTCAAATGGATGATGATTAGACTTTCTTTTAGTTACAATCTGATGGATATTATTATAAAGATGAATTAATTATTCCTGTTAACAAATTTGATTAGACTCAAAATCAAATTCGTGGACCAGGAGATGCTCCTTTTATAGATGATACAAAGCATTTACGAATAAATAGTAATTTAACAGCTAATAATATATTTATAGAAAGAAAATTTAGAGAGAAAGCTGAAGAATTTTTAAATGATTATTAGTGCAAATTATATAAGTCACCTACAGAAGGTAATATTGTAGTGGTATTAACTAATGTATCATTGACTCCTCATGAATAGTTGGGCAGATTAATTTTTGATTTTTCTGCTACTGCTTATGAAGTTATGCAAAATAACTTAACTAATTTAAATGATTTTGGAATTATAGAAATTGGAGAATTTTAGTCTAATATTTCTACAGTAAGTGAATTATCAATAGGTTAGGTAAATGGATTATATAAAAATGGCTAGAATATTTATTCTGAAATTAAAAAACAAGAGGAAGCTACAAAAAATCTTGAATTGCGCGGGTTAACCGCTATATGGATTGATAGATATCCTAAAGATAAAATTATTTCTGAAATATTGGATTTAGAAGGTAGAATTAAAGCAGCCGAAGAAGCTGGAGAGTCTACTGAATAGATGCAATAGGAATTAGACAAATTAAAAGAAATTTAGCAAATTATTGATAGACCAATTGGTACTACTATATTAAAAATTAACGATTAGGATGTAATAATTACTCCTAATAAAATATACAGTCTACATGAAAATATAACTAGCTTATCTATAGTTCGTAGCCCATATCCAATAATTGTTAATTATGTAGCAATGCGCACAAGAACAATTAGTCTTTCTGAGGAAGTTATTCAAAGTATTGAAGTTTCAAGAATTTGGGGTTAGGTTTCTGGTATTTTTACAGATTCATCAAAAATTTTACGTCAATATGTTCCAGGATATTCTATTGAAACTCCACCATATCAATTAATTCCAAAAACTAATTAGCAGACTTTCTTTGATATATATAAAACTGAAAATTTATATAATGTTATTGAAGAAAAAGTTCGTAAAGAAGTTGAAAAAATTTATGGCATTTCTGAAGGCTTTTAGAAAGACAGCAAAGGTCGTTGGGTTAGTGGAGATATTTTTTATGAATTTTCTGATATGTTAGTTTTTGATATAGAAGCTGATCCTAATACAATATTATGGATTGGGCAAGAACTTGATGGATCAGATAAAAAGAAAGTTATTATAGGTAAAACCGGTCGATATACTCTTAATCCTATGGAAGAAATGGTTAGATATATCGCTTTAGATAACGACCGTCCGCAATTCTGTATCATAAATTATAAATGTTTAACAACTTAGATGAAAGTAGTGGAGGAATTCTCTAATGTATGATTATTTAAATGATATGGATTTTCTTATTGCGCTTGATAAAAGCAATATTAAAATTCATTATGTAAAACTCGTACTACTTACTTTTGATACAGAAAAACCTATAAAAGAAATTCAAGGAATTGCCACCGGCGGTTCTATTAGTGTAAATAGTAATTCAGCAGTAAGACGCACTCTTTCTCTTAGTATGTACGCTTCATCAGATACAGCGCAAGTTGATAATTTAAAAAATGATATATCAATTAATAAAAAAGTTAGTGTATTTGTAGGATATTAGAATCCATTTGCAAATTCAAAATATGAAAAGATAATATGGTTTCCTTGCGGGATGTTTATTTTATCTTCTGCGAATGTTTCGAGAGGAACAAGTGGATGGTCGATTTCAATTTCTGGAAAAGATAAAATAGCTATGCTTGATGGAACAGCTGGAGGAACACTTCCAGCAAGCACTACTTTTCATGAACGCTATATTATGGACGATTATATTTATGGCAATTAGCAAGCTATTTAGGGAAAAACAGGAGACATAACAATCGAATATCCTACTATTAGACAAATTATATTTGAAGCCGTTAATCATTGGGGAGGAGAAGCGGCAGAAAATATAATTATATCTGATTTAGATGATTAGATTAAAATGTTAGTTAAATATAATGGTGATAAACCTATTTATTTTAGTCATAATTTTGAAAGTTTGAGTTATTCTCCTATTGCTGGTTATGAAAATGTTTATACTTATGGACAAGATGTCGGTTATAAATATACTGATTTTACATATCCAGGAGAATTAGTTTTAAACGCTGGAGATACAGTAGTAACTTTATTAAATAAAATTATTGATGTATTAGGTAATTATGAATTTTTCTATACGATAGATGGTAAATTTGTTTTTCAACAAATTAAAAATTATTTAAATATATAGAGTCCTTTAGAAAATTTATTAAGTTTAACAAAAGATGACTATGTAAAGAGTTACAATAATGCTAAATATTTATACTCATTAACAGATTTAGATACAACTACTGCAATAACTTTTAATCCTAAATATGATAATATCAAAAATGATTTTTATGTTTGGGGTAAAAGAAAGACTGCGACAGATACAGAAATTGATATTAGGTACCATCTTGCTATTGATACTAAACCAAGAATTAATTTAGCTTCTTAGTATATGTGGGAAGTGCGGGATGCAGAAACTAATTTAATCGTACGTTATGATTTTAACAATAATTCTTCATATACAGTACAAGGATATGAAACTAAATGTATTGGTATTCCATGTGATGAATGGCGTGAAGAATTGTACCGTTTAGCACTGAACGCGCAAGTTACTAATAGTGTTCATGACAATTATTATGATTCTGAATTAATTGCGGAATGGCGTGGCCTTTATGATCCAATGAATTAGGCTTGGGCTAGTAGAAATGGATGGAATCCTGACATATATGAAAATCCAAGTAATATAAATTTTTGGTTAGATTTTATTGATACAGATTCTAGTTTAGGTGAATATTCTGTTAAAAAAATCGGTCGCCGCACTAAAGTTGTTAATAGTACCGATATAAGAAGCATATTTAATAGAGAAGTTCCTGATATTATATTTTTGGAAGGCTATAATCCTGAGCAAATTGCTCATTATACAAATATTGGATAGAGATACTTTTTATTAACTGAAGAGTATTATGATTTATTTACAATTAGTTCTACTGGAACTAGTTGTTTTGATAAAATAAGAGAATTAATGTATTAGAATTTAAGTTATAACACATCAATTTCTATTACATGTTTACCGAAATATTATATGGAACCAAATAATATAATCCATATAGAAGATAAAGCAAGTGGAATAAATGGCAATTATTTAATTACTCAATTTTCACTTCCTCTTGCTTATAATGGAACTATGAGTATTTCTGCTACAGAAGTACTTACACGAGTATAAGGAGGATAAGGAGTAATGGCTAATGTAGGCTAGTTATATTATCGAGTATTAGATACTACAACTGGTGAATACATAACTACAGCTGGATTAACTTCAGCTCAAATGTACGATAAGCCAGGTACATCTGAATCATCTCAACCTAATTTGGTTACGTTTGCGGGAGCGCAACGATTTACAAAATTAGGAATTCAAGCTCCTTCTGGGACAAGAGCTATTATCAATAATAAAAATATTATGATTGGTAGAACTGGGATATATGAATTGGATGAAGAAATTGCAATAGAATCTTTGCGGTTTGTGCGGCCGGCCAAATATCAAATTGATACTGCCGCAATTAAACAAGCGGAAGAAACAGGAGCAGGTTTAATGTTAAGTTCAGAAGAAGCTAGAGCAGCTGCTCTCGCTGATTTAAATAGGACGTATCCTAATATTCCAAAAGAAATTACTGATCCTAATTTTATATCTTATTGGGATAGTTATATAGATATTCAAAATAATTATATGAATACTTCTTATGAAGAAGGATCTTTAGAATATTAGCATGGGAGAAATGGTATTTATACTTTACCAGATCCTGCTAATATTAATTCAGATGAAAATTATGAAGATTTATATAATATAATTATAGATTATATTTATGAATAAGGAGGTGTCAGGTAATGGATTCATTTTACGGAGGTCCTCCGGGCCAAAGTTTTGTTATTAAACAAATTTTTACCAGCAAAAATGGTGCAACAGATAGCTTAAAAGCAGACCTGGCACTTGGTTGGAGTTCTTTAATTACAGTAGGAGACTTTGTATATGTATCTTACGGTCTTCCTAGTGATCCTGATAATTATAATAAATATAAATAGATTGATGAAACAGCGGAAAATAAAAGTTATAATTCAACTTTATGGATAAAACATTATAACGAAGATCAAAAAGTTAATTCTGAATATAGCATCTCAAATGCAAATGGATTAAGATATGATTTAATTTCTTCAATGACTGGAGCGGTTCCAGAAATTAGTGCAACAATTGAATATAGTTTAGATGCAGGATCCGATCCTGAAGTAGAAGTTTTAAATCCGAATAATCCAGATTCTCCATAGCTTAAATTTAGTTTTCCAAAACAATAGTTAATTAAAGTAGGAGATATAACTCCTACAGGAGCCAATGGAAGAGTAGACGTTCAACTGGATGATTCAGATATCAATAATCCAGCTCTTGATTTTTGGCTGCCGCAAACTCAAAAATTTTCTAAAGTAAAAGTAGTTTGGGTAGATGCGGGAACCCCTGATGTTCCTAAAGTTGAAATATTAACTTCATCAGAAGAGGAAGAAGGGATAACTGAATTAACTCCTCTTTTAAAATTTACATTTGCTAAAACACCCGCATTTTTAGCTAATAATATTACATCAAAAGCGGTTAATGCAAATGTAGAGCCGTCTGTTGTTCCTAATTTGGATGATCCTAATAATCCTAAAATAGAATTTTAGTTACCAAAAGCACAAGTAATGGGTCAACCGCAATCAAGTACTGTTGGTCCAAATGAAGAGCCTGCGGTTACTATAAATAGTGAAAATATAAATGCGCCATTTTTAATATTTACTTTACCGAGAGCTGCGCATTTCTTTTATGGAGATTTAATAAAAGCGCAAGAATAGACAACTACCACTGATCCTTCTTTTGCTAATTATGAAGTTGGAGATTATTATATAAATATTACGAATGGCAATATTTATGAAGTTACTTCTAAATCTAATTCTACTACAGCTACTTTTGATTTTAAAGCATGCTTATAGGCTCCAGAGCCTGAAGTAAAAACAACTCCAATTTCTCCATACACGGGGGTTTCTGGAGATCAAGTCAATCCTTCTGTAAATAGGACATTAGATCCTGAAAATAATACATGGTCTCTTGATTTTAAATTACCAAAGATTCCTAAAATAGCTGTTAATGAAGATATAATGACAGATCCTGCGGGAGAAGCAATTGCGGAAGTTCAAATTACTGATGCGGACACTGTTACTTTTGATTTTAAAATTCCTAGAGGAAGTCGTTTATTTAATGGCGAAGGTGATCCTTCATCAGAGGGGCCGCAAGAAGCTAAAAATGGAGATTATTATCTTGATTTATCTACCGGAGATGTATATTTATATAATGGTTCTTCTTGGGAACAATAGCCTGGAAGCTTACTTGGACCAGTGGGAAAAGCTCTTAATATGGCAGCTCAATATACATTAACAATTGGTCAAGATGGTACTGGAACTATTGAAGATGCTACTACTTATATTGAATCACATTATGAAGGAGCTCAAAAGCAACCTGAAGATATTTTCTCTATTACTTGGTTAGATAATGAAAAAGAAACTGCTATTACATATTGGCAATTTTATACTAAAGAAGATAAATGGGCTAGAGTATAGATTAGTGCTCTTAAAACAGATATAATAACTAATGAATATGCAGAAGAAGATACTAAGGCTTATTCTACTACATATATTAATTCATTAATTAATAATACTTAGAAGAATAAGGATAAAGAAACTTATTCAAAAACTGCTATTGAAAAATTACTAAGTTGGGGTACTTTCACTGATTAAGGAGGTTAGTAAGAATGGATACTCTTGTTTAGTTTAAAAAAGGAATACAAGAAGAATTAGACTCTTGTCAGTAGAAAGAAGGATAGATTTTATTTACTACTGACGAAGGTAATTTATATATAGACACCGCAGAAGAACGTAAACAAGTAAATGCGAAAGGTGCTACAGAATTAATTAAGCAAAATAAAAGTACAGTAAGTGCTGATAATGTTGTAACAACTAATGATACTATAAAAGTTGATCATGGTGGTACTGGGTTAACTGAATTACCTAATAATGAAGTATTGATTGGCAATGGAGCTGATAATATAAAATCAGTTTCTGTAACCGCGGATAATTTTGTTATTGGATCAGCTGAAAATGGTATTACTGGAGTTAATGCAGAAACTGCCAGAGATAAATTAGCTGTTTATGATAAAACTGCAGTTGATCAAAAAGTTAAAGAAGCTACTTCAGTAGCATATTCTATTTCTTTAACTGTTGAAGGATGGGTAGATAATTCAACAGAAAATTTAAAGAAATATGGTACTTATATACAAGAAGTTAATATTCCAACGTTAACAGGTGGAAAGAATCATAACGTCCCACCTATTATTTCTTGTACAAGTGATAATGCAGACGATTACAATAAAATTAATAGTGCGCAAGCCACAGTTGGAACAGAGGAAAATAAAATATCTTTCTTTGTAGATGAAAAACCTACTGCTTAGCTTGATTTAACTATAATTGACGTAAGTTAATAATAAAAAAAAAATAAGGGAAGAACAAAATTAATTGTTCTTCCCTTTTTATTTTTAGTAATCAATTCCAGTAATTTGTTTAAATTCTTCTGGAGTGATTCCCATATTAGGTTTAATGGCATTGATCTTTACCCATTGCCGCAAGCTTTCAATGGTTATATAATGTTCTTGCCATTTTTTTAATAATTTTTCATAATCGTCTTTCATATTCCTTCACCTAAACTTAAACTAATTAAGTTTACTTCAACTTCTGATAAATTTTGCATAAGCATTTCAAAAGCTGGGCTATGAAGAGCTTCATATTCATTTTTTGAATATTCTCTTTCATCATAGACCCACCGTTGACGAGGTTCAGCTTCTTCGTCAAATGGATTTGACACTTCCTCTTGATGAAGATCTTTTCTTTCGTATACGACGCTTTGACTGCTTGTGGTATCTAGAAGTTCTGGTTTTATATCGCTGTATACTTTCTTCCAGTCTGTCATTGTAATTACCTCGTTTAGATACTATTTTACAATAATGGAATGAAACATTAGGTTTAATCCATTTTAAATAATAATTATAAGTATCTGTATGCAGCAACCAACCGGAATAACTTAACATTGCTCTTGCATCCATTACTCTACATTTTTTGAGTTTGTGCATTCGCAATGCTTTTGCTCGAATTCTTTGTAACAATTTTTTACGCAATATTACTCTATTGTGGTGAATAACATAACCTAAACAATTTATCGCTCTTCCATTGCCGTTATTATCTTCAAATTGAAAGACCTGCCAGTCATCTTTAATTTGTACGTGTAATTCATTTGAGCAGAACTACTAAATATTAGAAACTATTTCGTGCAGTTCCATGCTATTGGTTGAAAATAACCATAAATTATCCATGTACCGAATATAATGATCTGGATGTAAAGTATGTATAATATATCTATCTAATGATGTTAAGTACCAATTCCCTAGCCATGGAGATGTATAATATCCTAATGGCAATCCTGGAGCAGTACTGTCTATTACCTAGAATAAAATATGAAGATAAATATCATCTTTAATCAATTTTTTTAGTTGATCTTTTAATATTTCAACATCAACATTCTAATAGAACTTTTTAATATCAAGTTCCGCAACATAAAATTTTTGTTCTTTATCTTGATATTCTTTGACCCATTGCCGTATCTTTTTCATAACCATCAATGATCCACGTTTTGGAATGCTTCCGCAACTATATTCATACATTTTTGGTTCTACTATTGGTTTGAATTGACCCATAAGCATATGATGGACAATCTAATCATTGTCAAAAGGAGGTTTTTGAATTTTCCTTTCTTTTTTATGGGCACCTTCACGTAAGATAGTTATTTCTTTGACTGAAGGTTTCCAAGTTCCATTTTTTAATTGATTAATAGTTTTTAAAGCGATTGGTGTAGGATTGCTTAAAATCCTTTGCACATTTCTTCGCTTCTTTTTGCCTTTTGATGCTAATTGAATAGCTTGAATACAGGCATCTAATTGGAACATTTTGTCACTTAAATGTTTATATGTTTTTATAATAATTACTCCTTTTATATTCTCTTGAACACAATTTTCATGCATAATATTCTTATATTTCCAGAACCCTGGAACTAAGTACCAAGCTAATAGAACTCTTTCATATGCACATTTATTTACGTTACCGAACCATTTGCCGTTCTACCGCTATGATACACTATAATTTTCTACTATATAAATATAGCAAAATACCATACCTACTAGTTGCATTGTTCCGTGAGATAATTTTCAGCGAGTGCTGAAGAGGGTATAATACACCCTACTCGGAAGTAAAATCACATTAATGGTACTATTGCCATATTTGTAGAATATAAAAGGGAGGCGCCGATGTTCCAGTTGGCCTTGGAGGCGAGGTTGTTCACGTTCAGGTACCGAGACCCGCACTTCACCCCGTTGTTGCAGTTGCCGCCACAGAGCGCGACGAGCGCCAAGCGTGATTTTACTCCTTCATATATATATGAAGAAAGTATTAAAGGTTTAAAACTGTTTTGCCAAAACTTAAAATGCTGCTTGTCAGACGAGTGTAAGGGAGGCGCCGATGTCCCAGGTGGCCCTGGAGGCGAGGTTGTTCACGCTCAGGTAACGAGACCCGCACCCCAC